>CAKQFW010000284.1 GCA_934230965.1 uncultured Prevotella sp. | reverse complement strand
GGTATCGTTGATGAAAAATTCTTTCTATATAGACTTGCAAAGATTTATGCTTATCCCCACTAAATTTCCACTGAGCCAAAAGAATGGGTTAAACAATATTAAGTGGTATATAAATATAAAAAAAGCAACCAACTGTTGTTGATTGCTTCTTGTGAGGTGCCTGGCGGATTCGAACCGCCGTAGACGGTTTTGCAGACCGTTGACTAAGCCACTCATCCAAGGCACCATGGCTGTCATTTCTGATTTGCGGTTGCAAAGGTACATCTTTTGTTCGTATTTACCAAATCTTTTATCTACTTTTTTTGTTCAAAACATTGTTTTTCGCATGTTTTCATGCTTTTGGTATTGCATTTGGGCTCTTTTTGCACTCTTTTCTTGTGTTTCTTGTTGCATGCGTCCTTTATTGGGCAATTGCAGCAACTATCTCCTGCATGTTTCAACACCGTATATATACGTTGTGCTGAATAAGCAAGGGCTGCAATAATAATTAATCCGACAAGAATACTCTGTAACATAAAGCAACAATGTTTTGAAATTATAATAGTAAGGGTAAAGAGATAAAGATGGAACAGATGGAGAAGGATGGAGAAAGAGATAAATATCCCGAGAGAATAGAGCGAAAAACATGTATTAATATGTTATGGTGCTTTCTCTCGGGATATAAGGATTTTTAATAACCTATTTTAGTAGGCGAAGAGAGGATAGCTCTTCATCGTTTCATTAACCTTTTTGCGAACATTGGCAATTACCTCTTCGTTTTCAGGTGCGTTAAGAACTTCTTCAATCAGTTCTGCAATAAGAACCATAAGGTCTTCCTTGGCACCACGAGTAGTGATTGCTGGTGTGCCGAGTCGTATGCCAGAAGTTTGGAAAGCACTACGAGAATCGAAGGGCACCATGTTCTTGTTGCAAGTGATGCCAGCTGCTACCAATGCGCTTTCTGCTACTTTGCCAGTCAGTTCAGGATATTTTCCACGCAAGTCGACCAGCATAGAGTGGTTATCCGTGCCACCACTTACGATGTCAAAGCCACGCTTCATCAGTTCTTCAGCAAGCACTGCTGCATTTTTCTTTACTTGTGCTGCATATTCTTTGAATTCGGGTTGCAAAGCTTCATTGAAAGCTACTGCTTTTGCTGCAATAACGTGTTCCAGTGGTCCACCCTGTGTTCCAGGGAAAACAGCAGAGTTGAGCAGTTGGCTCATCATCTTGATTTGTCCCTTTGGAGTTTTCTTTCCCCATGGGTTTTCAAAGTCCTTACCCATAAGTATTACTCCACCACGTGGGCCACGAAGGCTCTTATGTGTAGTGGTGGTTACGATATGGGCATACTTCACGGGGTTATCAAGAAGCCCTGCAGCGATGAGACCTGCTGGGTGTGCCATATCAATCATAAGCAGTGCACCTACTTCATCGGCTATTTTTCTCATGCGAGCATAATCCCATTCGCGTGAGTAAGCTGAACCACCGCCAATGATAAGTTTAGGTTTGTGTTCCTTTGCCAAACGTTCCATTTCATCATAGTCAACACGTCCTGTTTCGCGATTTAACGTGTAGGCTACAGGGTTATATAAGATACCGCTGGTGTTAACATGGCTTCCGTGGCTAAGGTGTCCGCCCATAGAAAGGTCAAGGCCCATAAAAGTATCGCCTGGGTTAAGAACTGCCAGTAATACAGCTGCATTGGCTTGTGCACCACTGTGAGGTTGTACATTGGCAAATTCAGCGTCAAATAGTTTCTTGATGCGCTCAATGGCAAGTGTTTCAATTTCGTCTACTACTTCGCAGCCTCCGTAGTAACGTTTTCCTGGCAGACCTTCTGCATATTTGTTTGTGCAGTAAGAGCCCATGGCTGCCATTACCTCGTCGCTAACGAAGTTCTCGCTTGCTATCAGTTCCATTCCTTCCAACTGGCGCTGGTGTTCTTTCTCAATAAGATCGAAAATTGCCTTGTCCTTTTTCATATATTATAATGTTAAATGAATAATCTTGATGTTTGTTTACGTGGTGGCAAACACCTATTTATATTGTCAGCTATTTTTAAACAAGTGTTACTTTGTTTATGTCTTGTTCTTTATCGCAATAGTGACATTTTAATATTCCGTGCTCTTTATTAACAACGTGAAAAACAGTTTGCATGGGCTCATTGTTTGTAATGCATTTAGGGTTGTTGCATTTTACAATGCCGCGCAACTCGTCGGGTGTCTCCACCGTTTTCTTTTCTACTACTTCATAGTCCCGTATGATGTTGAGTACAATTTTGGGTGCCACTACCGAGAGGCGTGAGATTTCTTCATCTGTAAAGAATTTATCTGAAACCTTTATAATGCCCTTGCTGCCTACTTTCTTTGATGGATAATTATAGCCGATGGTTACAGGCGTATTGAGCTTTTGCAGTTCAAGTAAGTTGGCCACCTGATAGGTTTTGGCTGCAGGAATATGGTCAATTACGGTGCCGTTTTCAATAGCGGCCACCAAGCGTTCTTTCTTGCTCATTATAATACTTTTTAAATGTATGTATTCTTGTTTTGATGTTAAATATAGACAATTGCTCTTATCTCTTTATTTGTTTATTAAGAGATAATTTTCTTGTAGTTAACAATCTGATCAAGTGAGATTCCAAACACATGG
>CAKQFW010000283.1 GCA_934230965.1 uncultured Prevotella sp. | reverse complement strand
TAAATAGATAGTGTTTAACAAATGGTGAGAAGGAGTGATTGTTTTCACATGATAAAACATGCACGATGAGAAAGGGCGCTGAGAATAAGCGCTTTCACTGACTTAGATAGTTAGATTTGTAAAACATTTTAAGATTAATTCTGCTTTTTGCTAAACTTTTTCATACGAAAATGATAAGATGTGAAGGAAAAGTAGTACTTTTGCAGAGAAGGTACTGTTTTATCATGTGAAAACAGTATGTAAAGCGATAGAGACACAAAGCCACTAAGAGGTAAAATGTGGCGCAATCAGCATCACTTGATTTGTGAAACATTGAACCCCCAAACTGGACACATACCCACAGATAGTATGGATTTATGAACAATGTTATTGTAATATTAGCATTGTCATCCCAGGTGATGGCAGTTAGCAGTGACATAAAGTAGCAGAGAGATTATGAAGCAGGATTGCACGGTTTCTCAGTCTACAGCCGACGAAACAAAGCGTTTTCAGATATCTGAGAACAACAAATTTCCAAAGGGCACAAACGTTTCTGAGCCAGACAAACAGTCTGGTTCAGTGGTAAAGAAATGTCCTGAAGTGAAAGCTAAGAGAGAGGCTAAAGACGCTGAGAACCAAGAGTTATGTTCTACCACAGACATGAAAAACACAAACATAGAAAACATAGAAAAGACCAGCGGGCAAGAAGAAAAATACAGTCCCGTATCATGGAGTTACCTCTTCATACATCATACCAAGGTGATGTCGTGTGAAGAACAACTAAAGAAAGACGGTCTTACCTATTTTGTTCATAAAACCATCAAAAACGTGCCACGACACAGAAACAGAGGTGGCATGCGCGAGATAGAAAAGCCTACGGTCAGTGGCTTAATCTTTATTCAAGGCAATCCTGATAAGATACAAGCTTATCTCAATGTAAAGATGCCGTCGCATAAGCTGTGCAAAAATTGTAGCACAGGCAAAGTGGCTACCATACCCTGTAACCAGATGGAGCCATTTATGCGTGTGGCAGAAACTGAGCCCGAACGCCTCCGCTTCCTTCTTCGTCCGTTTGTTTATTATTCAAAAAACCGTACACTGCTTCGCATCGTGACGGGCGACTATGCCGGACTCGAAGGCTATGTTATCCGTATAGCCCGCGACCGCAAACTCGTTATGGATGTTGGTGGAATGGCCGTGGCCTTGTCGGGCGTGCATGCCGAACGTTTTGAAGAGGTAAACAAAAACGAAGCCGATAAAAAAGAACGCGAACTATTCTACAAGCGCAACCTGCATGAGCGTCACGCCTTTATCGACCGCTATTTTCATCGTGTAAAGAACGCACAAGAGGTGGCAGCACAGGTCGAAAACATCGAGATACTTCGCCTTCAAACGCTTGTAGATGTAAGAAAGAAGAAGCTTGATTTGAAAGATGCCTTCGACACCTTCTATTTCATGATAGAAGAGATAGGCTACTACTATGCTCCTTTCGTCGACTCTTTCAAAGACGAACTGCGCCCCATCTTCGAAGCTGGACAAACCGTGATGCAAGAGATAGAGAACGCCATAAAGATTTTTAAGAACGGCGATGTAGAACTGCACAATCGCTGCGAAACCGAATTTGAGGCCTTGCAAAACCACTACGGCTATCTGTTTGAATAGTCTGTGATATTAGAGACGTTTTTATTTGATGCAAACCGACTTCTTCGCATATTCTCGTCAGAAAATTGCCAAAGACAAAGCTGCTGGCAGATGTGATGTAGCACATAATCGTGGTGCAGCACTCAAATGCCTGTCTAATTTCTTGGGCAAAGAAGTATTAACGTTCGGCAGACTGTCACCCGAAATGATGACACAGTTTAAAGGGTGGCTCATGAACAATGGCCGCAAAGAATCTACCGCTCGTCTTTATTTGTACCAAATTCATACCCTCTATAAAGAAGCGGTGAAGGATGACATGGCCCCACAGATGCCGTTGCTCAGTGGTATAAAGCTGCCATTGCCATCTAAGCAGAAGTGTGAGTTGCTTACCGAGGACGAACTACGCCGAATGCGCTATGCCGACCTCTCCGACTCCCTTGCCCAGACTTTTGCTCGCGATATGTTCTTTTTCAGCATCTATTGCCGAGGTATCAGTTTCACCGACTTGGCCCATATAAAGAAAACCGACATTAAAGGTTTCACGCTCACATACACATCGCAGGTGCTCACCCCACCCATCGTCACGGTGCAATGGGACGCGGCCATGCAAGCCATAGCCGACCGCTATCCATCGACCACCAACTATCTGTTTCCTTTCATCAAATCAGATGACAAAATCTTGGAAAACCGTGAAATAGGAAGGGTGCGTGAGAACATCACAAACGCCCTAAAACAAATAGCCACACGTTGCAACCTATCTGTAGTGCCCTCCTTAAAAATGACCAAGGACATCTATCAGCGTGCAATTGATAATGTGAGCGTGAGTAAGATAATTTGATATTTTAAATCAGTTTTGCTAATATAATGCTTACAAAAGATAATATAAAAAGTCTTGTACGTGTTTTTTTACATGAGGCATGTGGTTATTTAGAAATTGATGATTCCCAGATAAACATTGATTATATACCAATGCCTGTTCCGAGGATGATGCTATTAAAAGAATTAGATGACATAGTAG
>CAKQFW010000282.1 GCA_934230965.1 uncultured Prevotella sp. | reverse complement strand
ACAGGCACTAAATTGATGACATGGTGCTGCCCACACCCCTTTTTCCCTACCGTTTCTGCAAAATCATCATGACGATACACCACCAGCCCTCACCCCTATCAGCCACGGTCACAGAAGCCAAGCCTTACAACGACTATAGCACCTGGATACGCCAGCAGTTTGCGTTTCGTGTGCAAAAGATATCGGTAGACGCTGGTTTTAGCTGCCCTAACCGCGACGGCCACATCTCTACTGGCGGCTGCACCTTTTGCGATAATCGCACCTTTAGTCCGCAATATTGCGGACACGGCAAAAGCATACGCCAGCAGATAAGCGAGGGCAAAGCGTTCTTCGCCCGCAAATATCCCGACATGAAATACTTGGCTTACTTTCAAGCCTACTCAAACACCTACGCCCCCATCGACGTGCTGCGCCAACGTTATGAAGAGGCCTTAGAGACCGAAGACGTTGTGGGCCTGGTGATAGGCACGCGCCCCGATGCTATTGACGAAGAGATATTAGACTACCTGGCCGAGCTAAACCGCCAAACATTTTTGATTGTAGAATATGGTATTGAGAGTGCCAACAACGACACTTTGCGCCGTGTGAACCGTGGCCACACCTTTGAGTGCAGCCAGCGCGCCTTTGCCATGACGCGTGAGCGCGGCATACGCACGGGGGGGCACATCATCATTGGCTTGCCTGGCGAAGACGAAGCCGAAACCTTGCGACAAGCTCCGCTTATCTCGGCCCTCAACATCGACCTGCTGAAGATACACCAAATGCAGATTATACGCGGCACCCGGCTGGCAGCCGAATACACGCACACGCCTTTCAAGCTGTATACCCCCGACGAATATATACGCCTGGCAACAGCCTATGTAGAGCGTTTAAGAAAAGATATTGTGATAGAACGGTTTGTGAGCCAATCGCCCGCCGACCTGTTGTTGGCACCTAAATGGCACCTAAAGAACCACGAATTTACTGATAGACTAAATAATTATATGAAAGCCACTGGCGCCTATCAAGGTAGATTTTATAATCAATAAAAACAGTATCGCCTAAGGCTGGCTGAGCAATTGCTCGGCCGAGAGCTTACTGTTTTTCTTCATGTAAGCTTCAGTTTGCGTTACGAAACGTGTGTCAAACACCTTCTTGCCCATCGCCTTATTTACCACCCACATTACTTTTCCCATGTGGGCATCGCGTTCGGTTTGGTCACAACTGTCGTGCTGCTGAAGTGGATACTTGCTCAAAATATAGAAGCACAGCGCATCGGGCACAATATGGTCGCGCTGCATTGTGGCACGCTGCTGTGGCGTATAATACTTGCGATAAAGCGGATAGTCGGCACCAAGATACTTGTCGAGCGACACACCTATAGAACTATCGCCAATAACAATGCTCTGATCAAGGGCTCCTATCTGCGCATAAATAATGGGGGTAGACACCTTGGACAACAACTTTGAAAGTTTGGCAAACGCCTTGTCAAACTGGCGATTGATGTCTTTCATGTTAGCATACTGCAACTCGGCATCGGCAATGAGCGATTGCAGAATGGTATCTTGATAAAAATTGAGGAATTTGCTGTTTATCTCGGGGTCATTAACCTCGCCCAGTCGCAACACGTCTTCAACCAGTGTGCGCGTTTCCATCGGAAACTCGATGTTCATTTGCTGAAGAGCAGAAAAGTCGCCAGTGGTAAGATAACGGCTCTGTAGGCGATCGTAACGCTGCACCTCAACACGGCTCGCTACATCGCCAAACTCTTCATTGGGCTTTAATTTTATCTCACAAGCCACCAGAAGAACCATTACTGAGAATAGTATGTAATAAACCTTATTCACTTTTAAGCAATCTTTCCCACTATTTAAGTACCGCAAAAATACACATTTTTAAGTTAAGAACCAAACAAAAAGCGAAAAAAGTTTAAACAATGTCAATATTTTATGCATTTAACTTTAAATTTTAGAAAATTCAGAGCCTTTAACGTTTTGTGTATGTTTTGAATATATATACAAAAAGGCCGAAAGCTTATAACGATACACTTGTTTTTTGCATAAATATGCAAAAACACATTTTACATAATTTAGGTTAACATATTTAAAATAAGTAATAGTTTGTAAGCAAATTCAAGCCCATTGCTTACAGTTTTCATTATTGATACCTCTGAGATGAGAAACCCTTGGTTTCAGGTCGTGAAACCCTTGGTTTTGGACTGCGAAACCCTTGGTTTCACGATGTAAAACCAAGGCTTTCAGACTGTAATTTGATGCCTTTCTGAAGACGAAGCAAAGCTGTATATTTATGCATCTTTTTGCATAAATATACAGCTTTGAAATGGGGATGAATTAGAAAGATATTATCTTGAAATGATAAAAAAATTAACAAATCGATAAAAAAGGGATTTAAGAGACAAATCCGCTCACCAATCGGTCAAACGTTTTCTTGCCTTTCAGCCAGTAGGCCGCCAGCAACGAGTGTGGCCACACCTCGGGCACGATATCAATAACGCGTTGCTGCTGAATGTGCTGGCGGTCGGCATCAAAGTCGTGTTTCCATCGTGCGAAATCGTTTCGCGCACGTATTACAGCCTTAAAATTGCCCCACTGTAGGGAGAGTAGCATCTGCAGCGCCGCCACATAGTCGAGCACACGACGCACACGCATAA
>CAKQFW010000281.1 GCA_934230965.1 uncultured Prevotella sp. | reverse complement strand
CCACTACCACGCTCTCCCTTAATGATATAAGTTTCAAGACGTTCGCCGTTATTATTATCCACGATCTGCACCTTCTCGCCTTCTATCATACCAGCAGCATCCATCAAGTCTTCATCTATCGTGATGCTTCCCATGTAGTGAAGATTAGCTTGCGTTACCTGAACACAATGCAATTTCGATTTTAACACCTCAATCATCATCGCATTAATCCTCCTTATATTTGATGTGATCAATTAAGCGTATAGGCGTTTTTCCACAATAAACGGTAATACAACCTACCACATAAGGACTGGCATCCCAAGAGGGTACATCTAACAAAGTATTGCCATCAACAATTGAGAAATACTCTACCTCAAGGCCCTCTACGGTGTTGATAGTTTCCACCACCCAGTCATGAGTTTCTTTTACAGAATGTTTTTTAGCGTATGATACACTTTCTTTTAATGCCTTGTAAATAGCAGGAGCTATCGCACGCTCTTCTGGAGCCAATAATGTGTTACGTGAACTTTTGGCTAAACCATCTTCCTCACGAACAATTGGACATTCTACAATAGTAACGTCTAAGCCCAAGAACTTTACCATGCTCTTTACAACAGCTATCTGCTGCCAATCTTTCTCGCCAAAATAAGCGTTGTCGGGACGAGTAATGTAGAATAAACGTGATACCACTTGGCACACACCATTAAAATGACCTGGACGTTTTGCACCTTCCATTACTGACGTAACAGGCGGAAAATCGAAATGGCGCGTATCAGGCACAGGATACATTTCTTCTACAGAAGGAGCAAAAACGATGTCTCCTCCTACACTTTCAATTAAGGCACAATCAGCCTCAAGGTTACGCGGATAGCGTTCCAAATCACCCGGGTCGTTAAACTGTGTGGGATTCAAGAATACCGACACCACTGTCAAATCATTGTCTGCTACACTTTTCTTCACCAACGAGGCATGACCTTCATGAAGGGCACCCATCGTAGGCACAAGACCAATTTTCTTACCTTCTTTGCGAGCTTCAAACAAGTCATTCTGAAGTTCGACTATCCTTCTGTACAATTTCATGTCAAAAAAAATTATGCCGACAACATATCTGTCATCGGAAATCGTGTGCAAAATAACAAATTTTTTATTAAACATGAAAGAATAATTGTAAAAAAGTGCGAATATAATGCCATAACAAACCAATTTGGAAATAAAAAGCCATGTATTTGAACTTTTTTTTGTACCTTTGCACATGTGTATGCGGGCAAACTTCTTATCAGAAAGACTGTTTAGAAGTGTCAGGCAGCCTAAATATAGTAAAACAAAATGGCAAAGAAAGTTTTATTCATTAACCAAGAGATAGCGCCCTACGTACCAGAGACGGGCATGTCTGAAAAAGGTAGAGACCTTCCTCATAAAATTCAGGAGGCTGGGTATGAAATACGCACGTTTATGCCCAAATGGGGAAACATAAATGAACGTAGAGGACAGCTTCATGAAGTGATTCGCCTATCAGGTATGAATCTCGTCATTGATGATACAGACCACCCTCTTATCATCAAGGTTGCCTCTATTCCACAGACACGTCTGCAAGTATATTTCATTGATAACGACGACTATTTCATGAAGCGCCAGATGGCCCTTGATGAGAATGGAGAAGAATATACTGATAATGGAGAGCGCGCCATCTTCTTTGCTCGTGGTGTGCTCGAAACTGTAAAAAAGCTTCGTTGGGAACCAGACATCATTCACTGCCAAGGATGGATGGGAGCCATTGTTCCGCTATTTGTAAAACAAGCCTATCAAGATGAGCCAACATTTGCAAACACAAAGATTGTAACATCGTTATTTGATGACAAATTAAAGACTTGTGTAGGCAAAGATTTCAAGAAAAGTCTTGAGTTTAAGACGGTCAATGACGAATTGCTCAAAGACTATAAAGACGATTTTGATTTCTTAGAGCTTCAAAAGTTAGCTATTGACTACAGCGATGCCATCATACAGGCTGGCTCCAAAGAAACCGAAGCCATAAAATATGCTGCAACAAAAAACATCCCCTTCTTAAAAGAGGTTGGAGAAGACTATGCTGCCGCATATAGCGCTTTATATGAGGATATTACAAAATAAAATTCTCATCAAAACACAGATATAAATTTTCTACGTAACAATAATGAAAAGGAGTGTAGCGACCTAAATGCGGCTACACTCCTTTCCACTTAAATAGAATACGCATCAACGTTCATTAACAAATTATGAAACTAAAGTTAATCATCGGCACCCTATTAGCAGCAACAGTCTTTGCCTCATGCGATGACACCACAGGTGATCTCGGTTCATCACTTATAGACAACAAAGACAAGTTGCATATACAAACTGATACATTCAATGTGACGACACGTTCTATCGTGGCCGATTCGGTGCTTTCACGCAATACTATTGGCTATCTTGGTAAAGTGAAAGACCCTCAAACAGGAGCATACATTACAGGCGATTTTATGACACAGTTTCATATTATCGACAACTATAGTTATCCTGTAAAGGATAGCATACGTAGCCTTGATGCTAACAAAGAAGTAATAGCCGACTCATGCGAGATTCGCCTCTACTATTCTAACTATTACGGTGACTCATTGGCAACCATGAAGCTTAGAACTTATGAAATGGATAAGCCTATGAAAGAGTCGGGCCTTTAC
>CAKQFW010000280.1 GCA_934230965.1 uncultured Prevotella sp. | reverse complement strand
CTTCTTGTACTACTTCTCTGTCTTATGTAAATCTTTTTCAAAGAACTCTTTCTTTTTACTCTCAACTACTTACACCGCTATCAGCGTTAACTTCAAGTGGCGTTCGTTCTTGAAAGCGGATGCAAAGGTATGGCTTTTTTTGATACCATGCAAGACTTTTGCAAAGAAAAATGCAATATTTATTTAGTTTTTAACAAATGTTTACATATCAAACAGCCTTTTGTGGGCGCACACATTGCTTTTATTACGCGTGAGCGCGTAGGGGAAAGGGAAGAACGACAATTGAAGAAGGGGCGAACACAGATAGGACTGATACAACAAATTTTGTTGGGCTACTTAAAAGGTTTGAGATGTTTTTGGGATATTTTGGGGATGTTTTGGGGATATTTGGGAATATTAAGCGGGGTTGGCTCGCCGCCTACGGCGTTGCTCGCATGGGTCAAAAAACGAACACGGATAGCACTGATGTAACGGATTTATCTTTTCACGGATCGTTTTTTGACACTATTCTTTGGATCTTTTGCGCCTATGGTGCGGATTGTTCCTGATTTTCTCGACGCTGCGCGTCTCGGCGAATACCATCGCTGGGTGCTGGAGGACGGGGCACGGAGACCACCGTCCTACTATGGTTTGCCTCGCCCATCACATGAATTCTTCACTCTTCGTTCTTCACTCTTCACTTAACCACGCCACCGTCCTACTTTGGTTTGCCTCGCCCATAACAAAATTCTTCACTCTTCGTTCTTCACTCTTCACTTAACTACGCCACCGTCCTACTGAGATTTGCCATGCTAACCATAGTAGAACAGGGTCTCCGTGCCCTGTTCTCCAGCAAGAAGTGAGGGTATTCACTACCCTCTCCAGCGGGGAGGGGCAAGCCGACGAAAGACGGCGCGGGGGAGGGCTGTTTATTTGGGTGCTGTAGTCTTACGATTTTTTGTTTTATAGTGGTGCATTGAAGTTTTTTTGGTATCTTTGCATCATAAACAAGGCTATCACAAATTTAGCAAATCAAGAATTTATACATCTTTAGAGAAAAGCTATTAAGCAATGGAATCACTAAAAGAATTATACCGCATAGGCAAGGGGCCTTCGAGCAGCCACACGATGGGCCCACAGAAGGCAGCACAGATTTTTGCCGCCCATCATCACGATGCTAAGGCGTTTAAGGCCACACTGTATGGCAGCTTGGCAGCTACGGGCAAGGGTCACATGACCGACGTGGCGATAGAAGAGGTGCTGAAACCTATCGCTCCGATTAACATCGACTGGAAGCCGTCGGTGTTTCTGCCCTTCCACCCTAACGGCATGACCTTCAGCGCCTTTGACGACGAGGGACATGAGGTAGACAGCTGGACGGTGTATAGCGTGGGCGGTGGCGCCCTATCAGAAAGTGGCAATGCGCGCTGGCTGACCGACACGAAAGATGTGTATAAAAAGAACACGCTGAAAGAGATACTGACATGGTGCGACAACCACGGCCGAAGCTACTGGGAATATGTAGACGAATGTGAGGAGAGCGACATCTGGGACTATCTGATGGAGGTGTGGAAAGCCATGCAGGAGTCGGTGGAGCGTGGCCTCGACCATGAGGGAGCGCTGCCGGGTCCGCTGAACCTACCGCGCAAGGCGTCGACCTACTTTGTGAAGGCGCAAGGCTATAAGCCGTCGCTGGCATCGCGTTGCCTGGTGTCGGCCTATGCACTGGCGGTGAGCGAAGAGAACGCGTCGGGCGGAACCATTGTCACGGCTCCCACCTGTGGGTCGTGTGGCGTGATGCCCGCCGTGCTGTACCACATGTCGCGCAGCCATGAGGTGAGCGACACCCGCATACTGCACGCCCTGGCCACGGCGGGACTGTTTGGCAACATTGTGAAGAAAAATGCCTCTATATCAGGTGCTGAGGTGGGCTGCCAAGGCGAGGTGGGTGTGGCCTGTGCGATGGCATCGGCTGCAGCTTGCCAACTGTTTGGCGGTACGCCATCGCAGATAGAATATGCTGCCGAAATGGGTCTGGAGCACCACTTGGGCATGACCTGTGACCCTGTGTGCGGACTGGTTCAAATTCCGTGTATAGAGCGTAACGCTTTTGCGGCCACTCGCGCGCTGGATGCCAACCTGTATGCGGCGTTGTCTGACGGTAAACACCGCGTATCGTTCGACCGGGTGGTGAACGTGATGAAGCAGACGGGCCACGACCTGCCATCGCTGTATAAGGAGACGAGCGAAGGTGGTCTGGCCAAGGATTATGAATTTTAACTCTAGTTTCGCATGTCTTCGACATGCTGTCAATAGACGAGTAGACAAGGCATCGCACGCGCCATGCGACATTTACGGAAAGATAATGGCAGAAACATAAACTTTATAATGCATACACCAAAATAAATGAGCTCTTATGCCAAAAGGTATAAGAGCTCACACTTACTGAAACGAGAGCGCGTATCAATTTACAAAAATAAGTACCAATTGAATTATTAATTTCTTATATTCGTGGATTATTTATAACAATTCGTGTTGAAAATATTTATTCTCGTTAAACATTAATGTCCGCTTATCAGGACGTTAATGTTTTAGGAACACGAATTATCCACGAATTACTAGGTGCAATTTGGGTTTTCAGCCCGCTTCTCTTGAGTACAACTCTTTTCGTTTGCAAAAATACAACAATTTATTGGATACACAAAAAATGCATGTTTTT
>CAKQFW010000279.1 GCA_934230965.1 uncultured Prevotella sp. | reverse complement strand
CGTCGAAGCCGTGGCTCATCTCGTGACCAATCACGCCACCAATGCCACCATAGTTGATAGCGTCGTCGGCGTTGGGGTCGAAGAAGGGAGGCTGCAGGATGGCAGCGGGGAAGCAAATCTCGTTAGTAACAGGGCTGTAGTAGGCGTTGATGGTTTGCGGAGTCATCATCCACTCAGTCTTGTCAACTGGTTTGTTCACCTTGCGGTTGATATAGTCTTGCGTCTGGTATGCCGATACGCGACGCATGTTCTCGTAGAGCGAGAGCGAGTCGTCGATAACGAGGCCCGAGTAGTCGCGCCACTTGTCGGGATAGCCAATCTTAACGATAAAGTTCTCCAGCTTATCCTTGGCTTGAGCCTTGGTTTCAGCGCTCATCCATGTGGCTGCGTCGATGCGCTGTGCCAGCGCCTTTTGCAGGTTGTGCACCAGCTGCAGCATGCGCTGCTTGCTGCTCTCGGGGAAGTATTTTTCAACATACAGCTTACCGATAGCCTCGCCCAGCACGCCACTTACGGCGCTCACGCTACGTTTCCAGCGCGGACGGTCTTGTGTAACGCCGCTGAGCACTGAGCTAAACTGGAACGCTGCTGTGCGGAAATCGTCGCTCAGCGTGCTTGTGCCGCTGGTGATGACGCGCGACTCGGCGTATGCCTTCAGGTCGTCGAGAGCGGTCTCGGCCAACACCTTTTCAACCTCATGAATAGCTTCGGGCTGACCCACGTCAACGCTGTCGAAGGGAGGGAAGCCCTCGGCCAAGAACAGGTTGCCCCAGTCGATGCCGGGGAAGTCGGAAACGAGGTCGGCGTATCCCATCTTATGATAGTTGGCATCGATGTCGCGCAGCTTCACGTTGTCGTAGCTGGCCTTTGCCAGACGTGTTTCGATGGCAAACACAGCGTCGGTTTTCTTCTTGGCAGTGGCCTCGTCGTTGCCCACCATCATAAACAGTTTTACGAGATACTGCTTGTAAGCCTCGCGCACCTTAACGGTTTGCTCGTCGTCTTTCAGATAGTAGTCGCGGTCGCCCAGACCCAGTCCGCCTTGCGAGATGCCCACAATGTTTTGTGAGGCGTTGCGCTGGTCGGCGCCCACGCCCATGTCGAACATGGTGGCACCAATGCCAATGCGGTCGAGCTGTGCGCATACCAGCTGATACTGGCGCACGTTTTTGATGGCAGCCACCTGTGCAAGGTAGGGTTTGAGCGGTGCGTATCCCTCTTTGTTCAGGCGCACGCTGTCCATCATCATGTTATAGATGCTGCCTATCTTCTGTCCCAGTGTACCCTTGGTTTGGGGCTTCGAGGCATACTCTTCGATAAGCGATTGTATGCGTTTTTGGTTCAGTTCTTCGAGGTCAACAAAGGCACCGTTCATGGGGTGCTCGGCATCCAGAGGGTGGCTATCCATCCATCCACCAGCTGCATAGCGGTAGAAGTCGTTGCCCGGCTTTACGGTCAGGTCCATGTTGGCCTTATCGTAGCCTGTTGCCTGTTTCTGTTGTGCAAACATTGGCGCGGTGGCCAGTGTGAGCGACAATACTAAAAGTTTTGCTTTCATTGTTATACAATTATGTTGATAATGTTTCTTCTTTTTGCGATGTGCTATCAGTTAGACGCTGCAAAGATACAAATTACTACACAAAGTGCAAAATAATCTTGTTTTAGTTTCGCTTGCCTTGAGCAAGCTCACTCTGTCTCAGCTTCAGGCTTCTTATGAAAAATCTTATAGCCAGTGGCTGCTACGACAACGCTCATCAGGGGGCTGATAAGGTTGAAGAAGCAGTAGGGCAGATAGGTGAAGGTAGACACGCCCAAGACCGTGGCCTGTGTCATGCCGCACGTGTTCCAGGGCACCAGCACCGAGGTTACGGTAACGGCATCTTCAACCGTTCGGCTCAGCAGTCGGCGCTCATACCCTTCGCGGTCGAACACCTCTTTAAACATATTGCCTGTGAGCAAGATGCACAGATACTGGTCGGCAATAGCAATGTTGAGCATTAGGCCCGTGGCCGCTGTAGAGCCCACCAGCGACACGCGTCCGCGCACCAAGTGCACAAACAGGCGCGTGATGCCGCCTACGAAGCCGCCCGCCGTCATGGCTCCGCCAAAGCACATGGCACAGATGATGAGCCAGATGGTGCCCATCATGCCCGCCATGCCGCGTGTGGCCACCAGCGAGGTTAGCATCTCGTTATCGGTGGGTAGGGCAGTGCTGCCATACACGCTCATCATTGAGGCGCGAAACAGCGAGGGGTCAATCTCTTGCAGCACGTCGCGTTGCCATATCAGCCCCGCGCCCACGGCCAGCAGCGTAGACAGAAACAGTGTGATGAGGGGTGGCGTGCGGCGCGCTATAAGTACACCTGTGAGCACGGGCACCAATAGCAGCCAAGGCGTGATGTGAAAGCGCTGCGTGATGGCCGATGTAAACACCTCGATGTGTTGACTGCTGTTTGTGGGGCACAAAAAGCCCGCTATGGTGAAGATGATGATGGTGATAGTCATGGTGGGCACGGTGGTGACCAACATATATTTAATGTGCTCGAACAGGGGCACGCCTACGCTGCCCGATGCCATCACGGTGGTGTCAGATAGTGGCGATATCTTATCGCCAAAGTAGGCTCCGCTGATGATGGCACCAGCTATCCACCCCTCGCCGAAACCCTGTGCGCGGCCTATGCCCATCAAGGCGATGCCTATGGTGGCAATGGTGGTCCAGGAAC
>CAKQFW010000278.1 GCA_934230965.1 uncultured Prevotella sp. | reverse complement strand
ATTTTCTTCTTATAGCTTCAGCTTTTTCTATTTCTTTCTTTGGAGTTTTCTGGGTCTTCTTAACAATACCATGAGTAGCAATGACTAATTTATTTTCATCAGAATCCCAAAAAGCAAAAAGACGATATGATTGTTTATTATATAGAGTTCTAAACTCCCATATTTCTGAATTTTCTAACTTCTTAAACAATTCTTTGTCAATAAAATACATACTTTTACCTATGTTGTATGCTATCTTACTTTTAACTTTATCGTCAAGTGAAGAAAGAAATTCTATTGCTTCCTCTAAGTAAGCAATTTCAAAGAGGGGTTCTTCATTCATTTTTTTATTTTTATTAATATGTAAAAGTGCAAATCGAGTGCAGAACATCAAACTTGCTTGAACGTTTTGCCGAGATGCAACCTATCTTATGCAAAGAGAGTGCAAATCGAGTGCAGAACATCAAGCTTACTTGAACGTTTTGCTGAGATGCAGCCTATCTTATGCAAAGATACCAATAATTGTTGATATATAACTCAACATTCTTATTTTTATTTTATAATAGTTTGCTATTGATATTAATCATTCAACAATTGTCAATCATCAACAAAATATAACAGGAGTTTTTTATTAGAGCTGGTTAAGCAGTCTATGATTGCGTGATCGAAGGTAACAAGGAATAAAAAGGCGCCCTCGAAGAGAGCGAACATACTTAGTGTATTAACTAATTATTACGTTCGCCCTCTTCGAGGACGCTTTCTTTTACTTCGGAAATACCGTAGGTTCCTTCACTGTGTTCAGTCACCCACGGCTATGTACATTCGCCGCCTTTGGCGACGGAGGACACATAAAGTCGAGTGCACCAACAGTTTTACTCACTCTCCAACCCCTCAGTAAACTCGCGATGGAAGGTGGTAGAGAGGGTAAGAATTTCGCGACGGTCTTCTTCGGGCAGCGTCCACAACGGAGTTTCGCCCGCGCGGTGCGCCTTTACGCGTCGCACACAACGTGCTATCTTGCGTTTATTGTTACGAGCCTGAAGTTGGTCGCCCTGAATGGGTTTCTGGTTTACATACGAGAAGGCGGTAAGACGCTTCATGAAACTCTCAAAGCGGTTGAACAACAGAGCCTGACGCATCATCTTCTCGGGGTCGGCATCCAGCCCCTCCATATCCATCAGGTCGTTCATGTGCTCGTGGCTCCAGTCGGCCTCATCCAGCCAATACCACTGAAACGCCAACTTCTGCTCAAGGTGCATCAGCTGGTGAGCCAAGTTGCCCTCGGCCTCTTCAGCCTCATCGCCCTCGGTGGGCAGTGCCACAAAGCCCTCAAAGGCATGACGTGCCAAAGCCACTGCCTCGCAAGCGAGCGACGCGTCAACCTCGTCATGGCTGCCCGTGAGCGTAATGCGCCAGCGGTTGTTCTTATTTTTCACCAGCACGGCATGGGCGCCCATCATCAGCTGCTTCAGCGTGCCACGATCGGCTATCTGGTCTACCTCGGCCAGGCGGTCGCGCATGTCGCGCACAGCCATTGTGCCATCGTCGCGCAACACGCACAGGTAGTTAAGGCGGTTGTCGTCGAGGGTTATCGAGAAGCGGTCGTTAGCGCCATCGCCCACAAAGGCATACTGATACTGGTCGAGCTCATCATGCGTCAAGGTCAGCTCGCCATCAATACGGTTGCCATCGGCATCGGTGAGCGAGAAGCCCACGTAAGGCACCACCAAACGTATGGTGAAGGGAGCGCCCTCGTCGGGGAACAGTTGGCAGGCAATGCCCTCATCGCCAAAGTCTTCTTTCTTCAGCACAAAGCCGTCGTCTTCAAGGCGAGCCTTGTCAATGCGCACCTCGCCATCGGGAAAGTTGATGTCGAACACTATCTCTTGCTCGTCTTCGCGCGTTACCTGAATAAAGTCAGAAGGCTCCATGCCCAGGTTCACCATCGACACGGGGCTTACCTCTTCATCATCGTCGCCCAATATTTCGGCTTCTATATTACCCAGCATGGGGTCGTCGTCCCATTGATCGTCGGCGGCACCTTCGGCCTTAAACACCACAAAGGTGAGGCGCACGGGCTTGCGCGAGCCATCCTCACGGCAGAGCACGAGTTGTGCCTCTTTAGGTACGAAAACGGGAGTGGAAAGATACGGACTGACGCACACCGACGAGTATTCTACCTCTGTCCACGCGCCAGCCTGTTGCTGCGTTGTTGTTGTCATTCTTTATACTCTTGCTATCCTATTATTATCGTTGGCCTTGCCTTACAGCCATCCTGCAGCCATAGGGTTGCCAACCGTCTTTTAGCAAACGGATTGCAAAATTAATATAAAAATAGGAATCTCACAAGAAAGTAACGATTTAAAATTCTTCGCCAAACAACCCTCATTTGTCGTTATCTCACAACAATAACAAGGCATAAAACCATCAAAATCGTTACTATACAAGCAAATAAAGAAGAGAGAAACATAGTAGTACTGGGTCTCTGTGCCCTGTACTCAGGGTTCCCAAACATATAAAAGAGAGAACAGAACACAGAGGCCCTGTTCAACGAAAGGATACTCTAAGTCGGTGTCGTAGCTAACTGCAAGACCTCCCTCATACGAAAGCATAGGAAAAGATGCCCGAAAACAATCTGTAAATCAGGCAAAAGCAAGCATAACTTTGCGCAAACCCATGAGAAAGTTGTCTCGTATCGACCGTTATGAACACGTGGAACGGTCGATGCGCGTGTTCATATCGACCGTTCCACGTG
>CAKQFW010000277.1 GCA_934230965.1 uncultured Prevotella sp. | reverse complement strand
GAACAGCACAATATGATTACTGAAATAAAGAAGTTGTTCTTATTGTCCCTTTATTCTTTTTATATCTTTATTGTTCCGTCCTCTCCCCTTGTTTCAAATTATCTCTCAAATGATGAATTACAAAGAAACAACAGAATATCTATTTAACGCCACCCCCGTATTTGAACATATTGGCGCTAAAGCCTATAAGCCAGGACTGTATAACACCCACGAATTAGACAAACATTTCGGTTATCCACATCACAACTTTAAGACAATACATATTGCAGGAACAAATGGTAAAGGTTCGTGCTCACACAGCATTGCTGCCATTTTGCAAAAACAGGGATACAAGGTGGGGCTATATACATCGCCACATTTGGTAGACTTTAGAGAGCGTATACGGGTGAATGGCCAATGTATCGGCGAACAATATGTCATCGACTTCGTAGAGCAAGAACGCCAATTCTTCGAACCCCTACATCCCTCGTTCTTCGAACTAACAACAGCTATGGCCTTCAAATATTTTGACGACATGAAAGTAGACATAGCCGTGATAGAAGTGGGACTGGGTGGACGACTCGACTGCACAAACATCATTTCTCCCCTACTCTCTATTATCACTAATATCAGCTTCGACCACATGCAGTTTTTGGGTAATACTTTACCTGAGATTGCAGGCGAGAAAGCGGGCATTATCAAAACCACAACACCCGTAATCATTGGCGAAAGCAATAACCAAACACGCCCCGTATTTGAAAAGAAGGCCGAGGAGGAAGATGCCCCTATTATCTTTGCCGAAGACGACACCGCAAAAGAGGTGTTTACTGCTACACCTCTTGCTACAGGTGGCATACGTTATGAAACAAAACACTTTGGAACATTTGTTGGCGAGCTGTCTGGTGAATATCAGATAAAGAATATGAACACAATACTGTGTGCCATTCAATATCTGTTGAGCAACACAGAACTTATTAAGAAAAAAAACAAGATAACTGAAGCCTTATCAGAAGTGTGCACACTAACAGGCCTACAAGGCCGATGGCAAACGGTAAACAATAGCCCAAAAGTGATTTGCGATACAGGGCATAATGTAGCTGGATGGAATTACCTTGCCCACCAAATATGCAATGTACCTTGCCACACACGTCGCATCGTCTTTGGTATGGTTGACGATAAAGATATAGATGACGTGATGAACATGCTACCCTTAGATGCTGTTTATTATTTCACCCAGGCAGCATGCAAACGAGCGTTCCCTGTGCAAACAGTATACGAAAAGGCACTGGTACACGGGCTAAAAGGAAGCTGCTTCAACACCGTGGCAGAGGCCTATTGCCAAGCAATGACCGACAGTAGTATCCACGATTTCATCTTTGTAGGAGGCAGCAGCTACATCGTAGCTGATTTTCTTACCTCTTTATCAAAATAAAAAAATATCGGAAGTTAGAGTTTAGTTTTGCAAGTCTAACTTCCGATATTATTATTTTCTAACCATTTCGCTATATTCACTTGGTGTCATTCCGCAATACTTCAAAAAAGATGCATTGAAGGTTTGACGATTAGCAAACCCCACGGTATCAGAGATATCTTCCATTCGATAATCGGCATAACGCTTATCGGCCAACATCGACATAGCCTCTTCTACACGCAACTTATTCACCAGCGAACTGTAATTGACATGAAAACGACGACGGATAGCAATAGATATATAGCGCGTGTTGGTTTCTAACTGTTTAGCCAACTGCCGCGCAGAACATCGTTGATCTTTATATCCTTTTTTCAACATTAAGGCATCAATAACGCCCATCGTTATTTTCTCAAGTGTCTCTGGACTTATCTTAGTTAGATATTTCTTAGCCTCTGGCAACGTATCCTTCTCTTCTTTCGATGCCTTACGCTTCATAGGGCGCCCACGAAACGGTTTCTTACGAATGGGTTCTGAGTTAGAGAGCTCTATAGAAGATTCTTCAAAAGAAGGCGTCTCAAGAGAAAGCTCTTTAGGAGAGGTTTCTTGGAGAGAAGATTCCTTATAAGAAAACTCTTCAAACAAAGACCTTTCCCCTTCAGCAACAATCTCTTTTTCTTTTTCGTTAGTGTTTGCCGTAAGAAATTCTTGCGAGAACAAATCTTGCTCAATGCCTACTCTTTCTTTTTCGCCCACGATTCTTCTGATTAAGGGTTTTGTTATTTAATTATAATTTCTCACATTCAGCCAACCAGACATCAGCAACAGCATCTGAAGGCATACGCCAATCGCCACGAGGACTTAAAGTAACGCTTCCTACTTTCGGTCCATCAGGCAAGCACGAACGTTTAAACTGCTGCGAGAAAAAGCGCCACACAAAAGTACGCAACCATTTCTTAATGGTAGCATCTTCATAGGTTTCAGCAAAAGCATGCTGCGCCAACATAAAGATTTTTTGAGGTCCAAAGCCAAAACGCAAGAAATAATATAGGAAGAAATCGTGTAGCTCATAAGGGCCAACCAAATCTTCTGTCTTCTGCTTGATATTGCCATTTTCATCAGCAGGTATCAGTTCTGGACTGATAGGAGTGTCGAGAATATCGTAAAGCGTATCGTGCGATTGCTGATCAATACCACTATCAGCCACAAAGCGTACCAAGTATTTAATCAGTGTTTTCGGGATACTACCATTAACACCATACATCGACATGTGGTCGCCATTATAGGTAGCCCATCCTAAAGCCAACTCGCTGAGGTCGCCCGTACCAATAACGAGGCCACCCACCTGATTGC
>CAKQFW010000276.1 GCA_934230965.1 uncultured Prevotella sp. | reverse complement strand
TCATATTGTTTAGTAAAACTATGACATTTAAAATCTTATGTACATCGTTGGTGGCACTCTTTTCGGTGACCATGACAACGCAAGCTGCTACAGAGAAAGAGCCTGTCGACTATGTAAACCCATTGGTGGGCACCGAGTCGAAGGTGGAGCTTTCTACTGGAAACACCTATCCTGCCATTGCCATGCCTTGGGGTATGAACTTCTGGATGCCGCAAACTGGCAAGATGGGCGACGGCTGGGCATACGTGTATTGGGCCGACAAAATTCGTGGCTTCAAGCAAACCCACCAGCCCAGTCCGTGGATTAACGACTATGGTCAGTTCTCAATCCTCCCCGAAACTTGCGCTCCCGTCTTCGACCAAGACAAGCGCGCCTCATGGTTCTCGCATAAAGCCGAGATAGCCACACCTTATTATTATCGTGTATATCTGGCCGACTACGACATCGTGGCCGAGATGGCGCCCACCGAGCGTGCTTGCGCCATGCGTTTCACCTTCCCCGAAACCGACAAGTCGTTCATCGTGGTCGACGCCTTCGACCGCGGTTCATACGTAAAAATTCTTCCCGAAAAGAACATGATTGTAGGCTATACCACCCGCAACAGCGGTGGCGTGCCCGATAATTTTAAAAACTATTTCGTGCTGAAGTTCGACAAACCTTTCACCTATAAGGCCGCCGTTACCGATGGCAACATTGGCGAGGGCACCGTTGAGGCCAACTGTAACCACGCTGGTGCCATCATTGGTTTCAAGACCCGCCGTGGCGAGCAGGTAAACGTGCAAGTGGCATCGTCGTTCATCAGCGAAGAGCAAGCTATGCGCAACCTGGGCGAGCTGCAAGGTGGCAACTTTGAAGATGTGAAAGCACGTGGCCGCAAGGCATGGAACGATGTGCTGGGTAAGATTGAGGTTGAAGACAAAAACATCGACCACCTGCGCACCTTCTATTCGTGCTACTATCGCTCGTTGCTGTTCCCCCGCTCGTTCTACGAGTATGATGCCGAGGGCAAGGTGATGCACTACAGCCCCTATAACGGCGAGGTGAAGCCTGGCTACATGTTTACCGACACTGGCTTCTGGGATACCTTCCGTTGCCTCTTCCCCTTACTCAACCTCATGTATCCGTCTATGAACGCCAAGATGCAAGAGGGTTTGGTAAACGCTTACCTTGAGAGCGGCTTCTTGCCCGAGTGGGCCAGCCCTGGTCATCGTGGTTGCATGGTGGGCAACAACTCGGCTTCTATTGTGGCCGACGCTTACCTCAAAGGTTGCCGTGGCTACGATGCCGAAACCCTGTGGAAGGCTGTTGTGCATGGTGCCAATGCCGTACATCCCACCGTGTCGTCAACCGGACGTCTGGGTTACGAATATTATAACACCTTGGGCTACGTGCCTTACGATGTTAAAATTAACGAGAACGTAGCCCGCACCCTCGAGTATGCTTACGACGACTGGTGCATCTACCAGTTTGGTAAGGCGCTGGGCAAGAGCGAGAAAGAGCTGAAACCTTTCCGCGAGCGCTCGTTCAACTATAAGAACGTGTTCGACAAAGAAACAAACCTCATGCGCGGTCGTAACAAAGACGGCAAGTTCCAGTCGCCGTTCTCACCGCTGAAGTGGGGCGACGCCTTCACCGAGGGCAACGCATGGCACTACACATGGTCGGTGTTCCACGACCCGCAGGGACTCATCAATCTCATGGGTGGCAAGCAAGACTTCAACCAGATGCTCGACTCTGTGTTCAATGTACCGCCATTGTTCGATGACAGCTACTACGGTGGTGTCATCCACGAGATTCGCGAGATGCAGATTATGAACATGGGTAACTACGCCCACGGCAACCAGCCCATACAGCACATGATATACCTCTACGGCTATTCGGGCCAGCCCTGGAAGACCCAGTACTGGATCCGTGAGGTTATGGACAAGCTCTACACCGCTCATCCCGACGGCTATTGCGGCGACGAAGACAACGGTCAGACCTCTGCATGGTATGTGTTCTCGGCCATGGGCTTCTATCCCGTATGCCCCGGCAGCAACCAGTATGTGCTTGGCACACCTTACTTTGATAAGATGACGCTGCACCTTGAAAATGGTAAAACCATGACCATCACGGCCAAGGGCAACACCGACGAAACGCGTTATGTGAACGCCATGACGCTGAATGGTGCGCCCTATAACCACAACTTCATCAACCACACTGATCTGATGAATGGTGGTAACATCGAGTTTACCATGAGCGCTACGCCTAACAAGCAGCGCGGCACTCTCGCTGAAGATGTTCCTTACTCGTTCTCTAACACGCTGAAGGCGGTGAAGACGAAGAAGGGTAAGAAGAAGTAAGCTTTGTAGGAGCTACTCATAAGTAATAACGGCTCAGATAATATTGTTGTGTATTAACAATCATTATTTAAGGCTCGCAATGCTACGCATTGCTTGCTGGGTTAAACATTAATTATCATTAATTGAACATTAATTGAACATTAATAATAATCGCGCGAAGCGCGTATTAATGATAATTAATGGATAATTAATGGACATTAATGTTTAAAAGCCCGCAAGCAATGCGAAGCATTGCGAGCATAATAATATATTATTTTTGTTAATACACAATAATATTATCTGAGCCGTTTTGATGTAAAAATAAATCGCCATATTGTTCATGAGATTTATTCCTATACGATGAACGCATGCGCCCTACGGGGCTTTGCCATCTACTTGTTTGTCAACTAAAAATGAATATTT
>CAKQFW010000275.1 GCA_934230965.1 uncultured Prevotella sp. | reverse complement strand
GCCTAAAGGTATTCCTTTCAAAGGACAGGTTTTAAACCAGATTGCCGCAAAATTTCTTGATGACACCAGCGACATCTGTCCTAACTGGAAACTGGCCACTCCCGACCCTATGGTTACCGTCGGACTAAAATGTGAAGGTTTCAGAGTAGAAATGATCATTCGCTCTATTCTTACTGGTTCAGCATGGCGTGCTTATAAAGAGGGATGCCGTGAACTGTGTGGTGTTAAGTTGCCCGACGAAATGCGTGAAAACGAGCGTTTCCCCGAGCCCATCATCACCCCTACCACTAAGGCAGACGAAGGTCACGACCTTAACATCTCAAAAGAAGAAATCATCAGTCAGGGTATTGTCAGCGCTGAAGACTATGCCAAGGTAGAAGACTACACACGCAAACTATTCCAGCGCGGCCAAGAAATTGCTGCTAAGCATGGTTTGATATTGGTAGATACCAAATATGAATTTGGCAAACGTAACGGAGAGGTATATCTCATTGACGAGATACACACTCCTGACAGCAGCCGTTACTTCTATGCTGATGGCTATGAAGAAAAATTTGAAAAAGGTGAGCCTCAGAAACAATTATCAAAAGAGTTTGTACGCCAGTGGCTTATCGAGCATAACTTCATGAACGAGCCAGGACAGCAAGTTCCAGAGATGACCGACGAGTATTGCGAAAGTGTGAGCAACCGCTACATTGAGCTTTACGAGCACATCACTGGCGAGAAATTTGACAAGACAGAAGAAGAAGGCGACATCGCTGCCCGTATTGAGCGCAATGTAAACGCATATCTTGCCACTCGCAAGTAAATAATAAATGTTTTAAGATAAAAGCCAAGGGTACGGTGGAACCCACTATCAGCGTTCCACCACCCTTCTTTTGATGACAAATACTAACGTTATATAGCTTAAAAGTAGAAATGGGTTATCAGCAAGAACAGATTAAGCCCTACGGAAAAAGTGGAGACAAAGGCAAACAGGTAGAACGCATGTTTGACCAAATAGCCCCTACCTACGACTCGCTCAACCATCGTCTGTCATGGAATATTGATAAGATGTGGAGAAACAGAGCCATCAAGCAAATTGGCAAGGGGCAGCCCAATATGATATTGGATGTAGCCACTGGCACGGGAGATTTTGCCATCAATGCAGCCTTAACATTAAAGCCCCAGCACATCATTGGCATAGACATTAGTGAAAAGATGATGGAGATAGGCGAACAAAAGGCAAAGAAAGAGGGGCTGAATAATATTATCACATTTCAAAAAGACGACTGTTTGCAATTGTCTTTCGCCGACAACACCTTCGATGCTGTAATGGCAGCATTTGGTATTCGTAATTTCTCAAATCTTGACAAAGGACTGTCAGAGATGTGCCGTGTCTTGAAAAAAGGCGGACAGTTAACAGTGCTTGAGCTAACAAGTCCTGTGCATTTTCCGATGAAACAATTGTTCAAGATTTATTCGCACACCGTGCTACCCTTGTATGGCCGACTCATCTCAAAAGATGCCACAGCCTACTCTTACCTTACTGCTACCATTGAAGCCTTTCCACAGGGCGAGCAGATGGTTGAGATACTGAAGAAAGCAGGCTTCTCTAAAGCATCGTTCAAGCGCTTTACGTTTGGTATCTGTACAATGTACGTAGCAGTAAAATAAAATATACTGAAACCATCGAAAATAAAAAAGAAACATAGCCTCATAACAAATAAAACTTGATGATTATGGACAAATACGGACTAATAGGATTTCCACTCGGACATTCATTCTCCATTGGCTATTTCAATGAGAAATTTCAAAACGAAGGTATTGACGCACAGTATATTAACTTTGAAATACCATCGATAGAAAATCTGCCAGAGGTATTGGCATCCAACCCTGAACTGAAAGGATTGAATGTCACCATCCCATACAAGGAAAAAGTCATCAGTTACCTTGACGAGCTTAGTCCTGAAGCCCGTGCTATCGGAGCCGTTAATGTCATACGTGTGAGTCACAAAGGCAAAAAGGTTTATCTTAAAGGCTTTAACAGCGATGTTATAGGATTTACCCAAAGCATTGAGCCCATGATAGAGACCAACATTCACAAGAAGGCCCTTATCTTAGGCACTGGTGGTGCATCAAAAGCCATTAACCATGGTCTTCAATCATTAGGTTTAGAAACATTATTTGTAAGTCGTACACCCAAACAGGGCATGATATCCTACGATGATATCACGCCTGAAACAGTAAAGGAGTATAATGTCATTGTAAACTGCACCCCATGCGGAATGTACCCCAAAGTAAACACTTGTCCACAGCTTCCCTACGAGGCCATGAACGAGCGCAACATCCTTTACGACCTCATATACAATCCCGACGAAACATTATTCATGACAAAAGGCAAGGCTCAAGGCGCCAATGTTAAAAACGGATTAGAGATGCTGCTTTTGCAAGCCTTTGCTAGTTGGGAGTTTTGGCAAGGCAAAGAGCGCATTGACAGTCGACTATAAACCACCACCCCTCCTCCTCCCCATTTGTCATCAACAATATAAACAAAAGAAAAAACATTATAACCAATGGACAACTCAAATAGATATATGATGCGCGGTGTAAGCGCAGCGAAAGAAGACGTTCATAACGCCATTAAAAATATTGATAAAGGCATATTCCCCCAGGCGTTTTGTAAGATTATCCCTGACATCTTGGGCGGCGATCCTGAATATTGCAATATCATGCATGCCGATGGTGCTGGTACCAAGTCATCATTAGCCTACACC
>CAKQFW010000274.1 GCA_934230965.1 uncultured Prevotella sp. | reverse complement strand
ACTGTAAGGTTGCACATGCCATGTTTGCCTATTTGTTCAAGCATATGATCAAAGAAGCCCAGACCTGTGTTTATATCGCATTTTCCTGAACCATCAAGATTTATCTTTACATACACATCGGTTTCTTTCGTGGTGCGTCTCTGCTCTGCAATACGCTCGCCAGCGAAAAGCAATTCGGCAATCTTTTCCCATGTTAGGCCTTCTTTACCTAAGATAAACGATTGACATCCAAGGTTATGAGCCAGTAGAGCGTCGGTTTCTCGGTCGCCTATCACATAACTGCCTGGTAAGTCGTATGCAGGATTATTGATGTATTCGGTAAGCATGCCGATGCCTGGTTTGCGTGTGTCGGCATTGTCTTCAGGGAAATGGCGGTCTATGTGTTGCTTGTCGAATACTATACCTTCGCCTGCTAATGTTTGGATAATAAAGTTGTGAACAGGCCAAAATGTGTCTTCAGGAAATGATGGTGTGCCCAAGCCGTCTTGATTGCTTACCATCACCAACTTAAAGTCGAGATGTTGCGCTATGAAACCAAGATTCTTAAAAACGCCTTCTACAAATTGTAACTTGCCGAAGCTGTCTATTTGTTCATCAGCAGGCTCTTTTATCAAGGTGCCATCGCGATCGATGAATAATATTTTTTGTTTCTTGTTCATCTTTTTCTTTTGTGTTTGTTGTTGTATGTTGCTTGATGTTGTTTTCTCTTTATTTATTGTTTTCGTTTCGTTCTTTTTCACGTGTGGCAAGACTACCATAGAGATAATAGAATAAAAGAAAAATCCATATACCTATATAGCAAGCAATGAACGTGGTGATGAGGGTAGATAATCCCCATATGCCAGGCATTGTAGAGGGGAGTGCTGATGGGTCGCCCATCAAGACGCTATTGTAGTTGGCTATATTTGCCATGCTTAAAACAATTGTCGGTACCGACATTATGCTCAAAAGAATAGCAACAATAAGGAAACAGATAAGTGAGGCAGCAAACAGTGCGCCTACATATCGAAAACCAATGCGGTAGCCTGACTTCAATGTGCTTTTCAATCTCGCATCTTTTACAATTAAATAATGTATGATGGGATAGATGAAGGGTAGGGTGCCCAGCCAAACCATAAGGCCTAAGGCTAAACCAACGCCTGATGTTATGTATGCGGTATAAGCTGCTATTGCTTTGATTGAATTAAAACCTATGGCACACAGCACTATAATAATCATGACAATAATATATATTATAATAGTATATGCCCATGTTAATAGGTTCATGTAGCAGCATTTCTTAAAAATGTTCTTAGGGCTATCTTCGCTTAGAAGACGTATATAACTTGACTGCATCCAACTGCCAAGGAAAATGCAGATAAGAAACATTCCCAGTAATTGTACGATGAAAGAATTTGTTGAAGAAATATCTTGACTGAAGTAGGCTTGCCCCATAACTATAATGGCACATGCTAATGACAGTGCCAATGATGGTAGCCATGTGCTCTTGAAGATTGTTGCGAAATTATTGCAGAGTAAATTAAACGAAGCCTTTGTGCATCCTGACAAGCTACGCTTTTTGTATAATTCTTTTTCCATATCCTTTGTCTGTTTCTTATTTTCTATTTTCTTTATTTTGTTATCTATATCTTTACCTATATTCTGCGTTTCTTTGTTCCTTTGTTCTATTTTCTATACATACTTTGTTTCTTTAGTTTCTTTGTTCTATTTCCGATACATACATTATAATATTATTTATCATTATATTATTATTGTGTACGACGGAATTCAGAGCAAACAATGGCTGTAGCTATAGCTACATTCAAACTATCGGCTTTATCGCTACTTGTAGCAAAGGTAGGTATGAGCAATTTGTTACTAATGCATTGGCGCACCTCATGACTGATGCCGTTGCCTTCGTTGCCCATAACAATAAGACCATGTGCAGTAAGCGGAGTTTCGTAAATATTGTCGCCATCAAGTAAGGTTGCATACACAGGATAAGTTTTGGAAAGCGATTTTATAAAAGCCTCTAATGGGGTATAGGCTATCTTTACACGTGCTATGCTTCCCATCGTAGCCTGCACTACTTTCGGATTAAAAGCGTCTGCTGTATCTGGGCTACACACAATGGTGTTGATACCAAACCAATCGGCTATTCGGATAATAGTGCCTAAATTGCCTGGGTCTTGAACACCGTCAAGGGCCAATACCAATTGTGAAGATATGTCAGCAGCCGAGATATGTGGGTGTTGTTGTTCAAACACCGCTATCACTTGTTGTGGTGCTTGCTGCAGACTTGCTTTTTGCAGTTCATCTTCTGTTACGACAATGTTTTCACTACTATGCGCCATTGCTTGGCTGTTATCGTCAAACCATTGCTGGGTGGCAATAATGCATTTTGCGTCTTGGCGAGCTAAGATGTCACCCACAGTTTTAGGACCTTCGGCCACAAATACGTTGTCGGCATTGCGCTTTTTCTTAGTGCTTAGCGCGTGTATATATTTTATTTTGTTTTTACTTAACATCTTTATTATAATATATGTTTAATTCATATTACGATTCAAATTTATGTGGTAATCGTAATCATTAAGTATTACACTATATGCTTACAACAATCTCTTAGATGCACAAATCTCTTTACATCCTTGTTATTGTTATGCAAACTTACATAAAAAAAGCGTTTCTTGCAAGAAAGCCTCATTGTTTTTCTTTGCTTTCGTTTCTTCATTGTGTCTTTTGACGTATGTAGCTTTTAAGCTGTAGATATCAATATAC
>CAKQFW010000273.1 GCA_934230965.1 uncultured Prevotella sp. | reverse complement strand
ACATATACTCGTGTCCGGGCTTATAGTCGAGTTTTACACAGGCCATGCCTGCCCCCTCTTGTCCACGGTTATGTTGTTTCTCCATCATAAGATAGAGCTTGTTGAGTCCGAACATCCAGGTTCCATACTTCTCCTGGTAATAACTTAGTGGCTTCAGCAAACGTATCATTGCTATACCACATTCATGTTTCAATGGTTCCACTTTACTTAAATGCTAATAAAAGTTACACTTCAAACAATCTTTATCCTACCAGTAGCTGTGCTGTGATATTATTATTGAATGATGTATTGTGTTGTGTTAAAAGACACAGCAAGCATCGTCACTGGCTAAACGGGGGTGTGAGGTAAAATAAAAGCGTCAAGCCTAAAGCCCAACGCCTTATATTTAGTTTCTAACAATATTAACAACAAGAGCCGCCACTGATGTGAGGATGCTAACAAACGAGAACCACAATGTAGTAGACTGGCCGATAGCCGAGTTCTTCGCCTTCGTGCCATTAGGTTCTACATACACCAAATCGTTTTGTTGCAGATAATAGTAAGGAGAATTGATGAGGTTAGCATCGTTCAGATTGACACGATACTGATGTTTTTCTCCAGCGGCATCTTCACGAATAAGAAGCACGTTATCACGCTTACCATAGATGGTAAGGTCGCCAGCCTGAGCCAATGCTTCAAGGATGCTCATCTTCTCAGAATTAACAGGAACAACACCTGGAGAAGCCACCTCGCCTAAAACAGTAACGCGGTAGCTAGCCATCTTCACGGTTACAACGGGGTTTTCGGTAGCCGAGAGGAACGGCATTATTTTGTTGCGAATTTCATCCTCGCACTGTGTTTTGGTTAAGCCACCCACATGAAGACGACCTACAACAGGAAACTGTATGTTACCATCGTTATCAACGAGATACTGCTGCAACGAGCCTGAACCAGATGCCACCTGTCCGCTAGCAGTGAGCGGGGTTTGAACAACGAGGTTGAACGGGAGCGACACTTGTGGGTCGGTGGTGTTTACGGTAATGGTAAGAATATCTTTAGGCATAATCTTAGCATCATACAACCCACGCGACGAGGCGAGGTTCAATGTATCGATGTTTTGGAAATAAGCCACTTTTTTTGACGAGCCACAGCTCCCCAACAGCAAGACCAGCATCACGGCGATGATGGATAATACGTTCTTTTTCATATTAATATGCAACATGTTGTTTTGTTCAGTAAGTCATTTTATATACATGCGTGTAGTTAACGCGAGCATATAAGCGATATGCAGACAGTGCGCTACAATCCTTCGTGCAAAGATATTACTATTTTTTCAAATCCACAAACTTTTGCTTATTATTTTTCCATCATCATTACATTTCATTTTTAAATATATCATCATTATCATTTTATGTATATTTTTCATCGATGATAAGACGTTGCTTTCAAGAAAAATGCCTAATTTTGCAAAATGAACTTCTATAGTAAATACAACCCGTCTACTAAACGCGTGCTGCTTATCTATACAGGCGGCACTATTGGCATGGGCCGTAACCCCAAGACCGGTACCTTGGAGCCCTTAGACTTTGCCCACTTGGTAAAGAATGTTCACGAGTTTTCTTATCTAAACACACAGATAGACACCTACCAGTTTAACCAACCCATCGACTCGAGCGACATGTCGCCTCGTTTTTGGGCACATCTGGTACGCATTATAAGTAGGCGCTACGACGACTACGACGGCTTTGTCATTCTGCATGGCACCGACACGATGGCCTACACAGCTTCTGCCCTATCGTTCATGCTCGAAAACTTAACCAAGCCCGTCATACTTACTGGCAGCCAGTTGCCTATTGGTTTACCCCGTACCGATGGCAAAGAAAATCTCATTACAAGTATTGAATTAGCATCAGCCTACAACGAGATGGGACACGCCAACGTGCCTGAGGTATGTATTTACTTTAATGGCCGACTTTTGCGCGGAAACCGTAGCACGAAGCAGAACGCCGAAGGGTTTGACGCCTTTGAATCGTCAAACTATCCGCACCTATGCGAGGCTGGCGTAAGTTTCCACTATCACTTTCACGACATTTTGAAGCCCGACTTCACCCGTCCGATGGTTCCTCACACCGCACTCGACCCCAACGTTGTAGTTTTCTCATTGTTTCCAGGCATACAAGAAAGCATTGTGCGCCACGTGCTTGAAGCCCCTGAGCTGCGAGGCATTGTGATGCGCAGCTATGGCAGCGGCAATGCCCCCCAACAGCCTTGGTTACTACGTTTGTTGAAAGATGCCACCTATCGTGGTGTTACAATCGTAAACATCAGTCAGTGTATAGCAGGACGCGTTGAGATGGGACGCTACGACACGGGTTACCAATTGAAGAGCGCTGGCGTGGTAAGTGGCTACGACAGCACGGTAGAAAGCGCTGTTACCAAACTGATGTACCTACAGGCACGTTTTAACGATTGCCACGTGATACGTAGCTACATGAACCGCTCGATATGTGGCGAGATAAGCGAATAACGATTGCTTTTATCTCGAACATTACATAACAGACGCCTACTGTTTGTATAATATCATCTCAAACTCACCATAAAACAAAAAGACAAACCTCTTCACCAGTTTTCTTTTTAAAACAGTGAAGAGGTTTGCCTTCTTTTTATACCTTATATATAATATAGCTAACCTATATTATTTACTTATATTTCTTACTTAGCATAAGCTACCGAACGGGTTTCGCGAATAACAGTAATCTTTACCTGACCAGGATAGGTCATCTCGTT
>CAKQFW010000272.1 GCA_934230965.1 uncultured Prevotella sp. | reverse complement strand
CTGCACCAGTTCTTCTTTTGTTTGCGACGCGCTACCCTCCTCCAGTGTTTTGTAGGTGGGCGATGTATCATCTACATCATTGCCATCAGCGTTCATAATCTGCTTCATCATAGCAGTAAAGTCGCGACGTGCAAGACGTAGTTTTTCATTGATGATGGCGCGGAACTCTTCCAGCTCCTCATCGGTGTAACGCTTTTTGTCTGCCATAGTTGTTGTCGGTTTAATAAGTAAAAGAATGGAACTGAAACAGGGGCGGCCCTTAACATGTTACAGGGCCGCTCCTGTTCAGCGTGTTATTATATAAACATGATGGGTTTAAAAGCCTGGCTATATGCCGGGGTTTTAGGCTTTTTCCACCTTTATCATCAATTTAAAGTCGTCGAAGTCGACCTCTGCACCATCGTTAGCCTCGGCCACCGTCAGCGAGTCGGCCAGCACCTGACCCTTGATATAGTCGGCATAGCTCTCAATAGCGTTCTCTACCTGCTCGTTTGCCGATACCGTAACATTGATACGGTCAGTAATCTCGAAGTTGTTTTCCTTACGCAGGTTCTGAATACGGTTGATGAGCTCACGAGCCATACCTTCGCGACGCAACTCTTCGTTCAGCTCTACCTCAAGGGCTACGGTGAGGTTGCCCTCGTTACTAACGAGCCATCCGGGAATGTCCTCGCTGATGATTTCAACGTCGGCGGCCTCAACCGTTACGTCGTTACCCTCAACGTTCAGTGCAATATTGCCTTGCTTCTCCAGCTCAGCAATCTGCTCCTGGTTCAGTTCGCCCATAGCGGCTGCAATGCCCTTCATCAGCTTGCCATACTTCTTGCCCATGGTGCGGAAGTTGCATTTTACCTTCTTTACGAGGATGCCCGAGCCTTCAACAAACTTCAGTTCCTTAACGTTTACCTCGTTCATTACCAGCTCTTTCACAGCCTCGATATGAGCTTTCTGAGCCTCGTCAACGGCAGGAATCATGATTTCCTGTAGCGGCTGGCGCACCTTGATGTTCACCTTGCGGCGCAATGCCAGCACCATTGATGTTATTTTCTGAGCCAATCCCATACGCTCTTCCAGGTCGTGGTCGATAACGCTCTCATCGGCTACGGGGAACTTGGCCAAGTGTACCGAGCAAACATTATCGCGACCCGTAGCCTTCACCAAATCCATATAGAGCTGGTCGGCATAGAACGGAGCAAACGGAGCCAGCAGTTTGGCCACGGTCTCAAGACAAGTGTACAGCGTTTGATAAGCCGACAGCTTATCTTTGCTCATTTCCTTACCCCAGAAGCGTTTACGGTTCAAACGTACAAACCAGTTTGAAAGGTCGTCGTTAACGAAGGTATCGATCAAACGTCCAGCACGTGTGGGGTCATAGTTATGCATCTCGGCATCTACCTTCTTCACCAGTGTGTTAAGCACAGAGATAATCCAGCGGTCAATCTCAGGACGCTCGTTTACGGGAACGTCAGCTTCAGCATAGTCGAAACCATCAACATTAGCATAGAGGCTGAAGAACGAGTAGGTATTATATAATGTGCCAAAGAACTTGCGGCGTACCTCGTCAACCCCTGTGGGGTCGAACTTAAGGTTGTCCCAGGGCTCTGAGTTGGTCATCATATAGAAGCGTACAGCATCGGCACCATACTTGTCAATCATCTCAAATGGGTTGACAGCGTTGCCCAAGTGTTTCGACATCTTGTTGCCTTTAGCGTCGAGCACCAGTCCTGACGAGATAACGTTCTTGAATGCCACCGAGTCGAACACCATTGTTGCAATGGCGTGCAAGGTGAAGAACCAGCCACGAGTCTGGTCAACACCCTCGTTGATGAAGTCGGCGGGATAGAACTTAGGCGGGATAGCATATCCCTCGTAAGTGCTGTTAACCAGTGCCTGACGGTCGGCCTCTGTGCCACGAGCCATCTCACCCTCAAACGGATAGTGCAGCTGAGCATAAGGCATTGAACCCGAATCGAACCAAACGTCGATGAGGTCGCTCTCACGATGCATAGGTTTGCCCTCGTCGTTCACCAGCACGATATAGTCGACATAGGGGCGGTGCAGGTCTATCTTATCATAGTTTTCCTGCGAGTAGTCGCCCGGCACGAAGCCTTTATCCTTCAGCGGATTGCTCTTCATCACACCAGCAGCTACCGACTTTTCAATCTCGGCATACAGCTCTTCCAGAGATCCGATGCACTTCTCGCCACGGTTCTCGTCGCGCCAGATGGGCAGCGGCGTTCCCCAGAAGCGCGAGCGCGACAGGTTCCAGTCGTTCAAGTTCTCCAGCCAATTGCCGAATCGGCCTGTACCTGTCGACTCAGGTTGCCAGTTGATGGTCTTGTTCAGTTCCACCATACGCTCTTTGCGAGCAGTATCTTTGATGAACCAGCTATCGAGGGGATAATACAAGATGGGCTTATCTGTGCGCCAGCAGTGCGGATAGTTGTGCACATGCTTCTCGGTCTTAAAGGCCAAGCCTTCTTGTTTCAGCTCCATGCATAGCACCACGTTCAGGTCTTCAGCCTTATCTGAAGCCTTCTTGTCCCACACACCATCGGGGTTGAAGCGGGGGTCGTAAGCGTTCTTCACGTAGTCGCCAGCGTGGTGGCCATAGTTTTCTACGTTTACGCAGTGTGCCACAAAGTTATTATCAAGCTCGTCGAGCTGATAGAATTTTCCTTGCAGGTCGACCATGGGTCGTGTCTCACCCTTCTTGTTGATAAGATACAGAGCGGGGATGTTGGCATCCTTAGCCACCTTAGCATCG
>CAKQFW010000271.1 GCA_934230965.1 uncultured Prevotella sp. | reverse complement strand
GGCCCACACCGTGTAGGGCGCCCAGAAACCTTACGGGCATGTCGGCAGCCGCATACATCGTGTTGGGGTTGTGCTCAAAGCCCGCCATATCAATGGCGTATGCCGCCGCGATGTTCAACTTCGACTGCTTTCCCACTGCCGCCGCATTAAACGTTGGCTCGAGGTCGAAATAGTGGCTGAACGACGCGTCGTACTGGGCATGTGCCGTTGTAGCGACAGATGCAAGCAATGCTAATATAATATAACTGCGTTTAAACACGCTATAATAACGGAGTTGTACCTATATTATTATACAAATAAGGTGAAAATTTTCTCTCGCCGCCTTCTAAAAGAGCCGATAAGGGCCCACGCTCCACCGCTTTTTGTTTTATTTTGGGCTGATATTTGTGAGGTGTGACTGGAGTAAATGCTATGGCATTATTGTCGCCGTTTAGTTATATCTTTTTTGTTTTCTCTCTTTTATAATGACGTATTTTAGCGATAATATTTGCTTGATGTGCCGAAAATGTGTAAATTTGCACAAAACAAGTATCAAAAATGTGTAATTGTTCACATTTTCGATACATAAAAAGAAGGATATGTTTAACAGAACAATCACAAAAGAGCTCGAAGCCTGGAAAAATAAAGTAGGCAGAAAGCCATTGATAATGCTTGGCGCAAGACAAGTGGGTAAGACTTCAGTGCTGAAAAAATTTGGTAAAGAACAGTTTGAACATTGTGTCTATTTTAGTCTTGATGAGGAACAAGGTGTGTGCGATATATTTCGTGCCACCAAGAATCCTGTGCAAATTATAGAGCAGTTGTCCTTCCTTACTGAAGAACCTATATTACCACAAAAAACGCTTTTAATTCTTGACGAGATACAAGACTGCCCTGAGGCCATTAGCGCTATGAAATATTTTTGCGAAAAAACTCCTGAATATGTAGTGGCGTGTGCTGGTTCTCTTTTGGGCTTGGCTTTCGGCCATGAGGGATTTTCTTTCCCTGTGGGCAAGGTCGACCATATTAATATGTATCCAGTTACGTTTTCTGAATTCTTGGAACAGAGAGATGCTGCTCTCTACCGATACTACCAGTCAATAAATAGTCTTGAACCATTGCCTCAAGTGTTTTTTGACAGACTGTCTCAGGCCTTTACTGCTTATCGTGTCTCTGGTGGTATGCCTGAAGCTGCAATGCGAATGATAGACAAAGATATTAATGGCGTAGAAAAGACATTGCAAAATATTCTTCAAGATTATGCGCTCGACTTTGTAAAGCATGCCTCACCATTGCTTGCTAACAGGATATCACATGTTTGGAATTCGCTGCCATCACAACTTGCCAAAGAAAATAGAAAGTTTGTATATCAACTTGTACGTCCTGGAGCAAGAGCAAGAGAATATGAAGAAGCCCTTATCTGGTTGCAAAACGCAGGGTTGATACACAAGGTTAGTCTTTGTCAGACCCCACTGATACCATTGAAATCATATGAAGATTTAAGTGTCTTTAAAATTTATTGCCTTGATATTGGCTTGTTGAGAGTGTTATCTGAATTAAGCCCAGAGGCATATTTTAGCGATGCACCTACTTTTAAAGAATATAAAGGCGCACTTGCTGAGAACTACATACTTCAGAGTTTGCTTGCCAATGGTATTAACTGTTCACGCTATTGGGCATCAGGAAATAAGGCTGAAGTGGAATTTATTGTACAACATGGCATTAATATAATTCCGATAGAAGTGAAGTCGGGTATGAGTGTCACAGGAAAAAGCTTGAACGAATATAATAAAAAATACTCGCCTGTTATGCGTGTTAGGTTCTCAATGCTCAATCTGAAACGTGACGACACGCTGCTTAACATACCATTGTTCTTGGCAGACAGAACAGAACACTTGTGCAAAATGATGTAGCCAAAACGTAGGACGGGGCGTAGTTAAGTGAAGAGTGAAGAATTCATGTGATGGCCGAGTCAAATCAAAGTAGGACGGTGGCGTAGTTAAGTGAAGAGTGAAGAACGAAGAGTGAAGAATTCATGTGATGGCCGAGTCAAATCAAAGTAGGACGGTGGTCTCTGTGCCCCGTCCTCATTGGTTAGAAGTATCTATACTAACACAGTTATTATTTATTCTTCATAAAACCCCTTGGCGCTCATGCTTGACCAACGAACATACATTTCTTTATAATTATCTTTAATAAATTCGCGTATAATACGAAGCTCTTTATCAGATAATATACCACGGTTTTTTACTTCGGTATCGCCGTTCCCTTTGACAAATAGTTTCGCCGAGCCTGCTTCTGTAAGTCGTTTATCGCTGGCATGTACGTGCATTGCTTCGATGATGCAATGAGATGTAAAATATAAATAGTAACCGCAAATCTTAAAATCAAAATATTTAGGCATACGATTCCTCCATATATTTTTCGTTCTTCTCCCAATAGCCTTTTACAATGCTAAGTTCTACATCATCCATAGTGGTTTCTAATACTTCGCCTTGTGGTGATAAAACCAAAGCATGATGTGGCTTATTAAGATCTAAAACGCGTATGTTTGAGTCGTTTGCTTTTGTAAAAGCATAACCACATACAATCATGTCGGCAGTAGCGCAAACCTTATTTATATCGTCATTGTTCATAGTTGCCAATTTTTACAGTTTTAATATCTTTCAAAAAAGTCTTCGGGTTGATGTATAGGTTTTGAAGGATTGGAACAAGGTCAATATATTCTTCTGTTATTCCCATACCGTCATAGTCTGCCATAACAACAATATAACCATTGTCCCACGACTTTACTTCAA
>CAKQFW010000270.1 GCA_934230965.1 uncultured Prevotella sp. | reverse complement strand
CGCTATGCTATACTCGCAAACAGGGTCGTTCAGCGGCTACGGCTTTGCCATTCCTACCAGCATAATGAATAAGGTGGTGGCCGACCTGAAACAGTATGGCACGGTGCAGCGCGCCGTGATAGGCATACAGGGACAAGACGTAAAAACCTATGTCGACGCTCAGAAAGATAAGGGCAAAGACGTTGACTTGGGCACCATGGAGGGCATTTATGTGGCCAAAGCTATGGAAGAGAGCGCAGCGCAAGAAGCTGGCATAAAAGAGGGCGACGTGATAACGGCCGTTAACGGCAAGGCGGTAACAAAGATGGCCGACCTGCAAGAGCTGCTGGCACAAAAACGACCGGGCGACAAGGTATCGATAACCTATCTGCGCGACAAGCAAAAGCACACCAAGACGGTGACTCTGAAAAACGAACAGGGCAACACAAAGGTGGTGCAGAAGGCCGACCTCGACATCTTGGGCGCCACCTTCAGAGAGGTTACGGCCGAGACCAAACGACAGCTGAACATAAGCTATGGTCTGGAGGTAACAAAGGTGCAGAACGGCCGACTGAAAGATCAGGGCATGAGCCGCGGCTTTATCATACAGCGTGTGAACGATACGGCCATTAAAACCGTTGACCAGCTGCAACAGGTGGTGAAGGAGGCGTCGACCAGCCGAGACCCCGTGCTCTACATTCAGGGCATATACCCCACTGGCAAGAAGGCCTACTTTGCTGTGCCGCTGCAGGAAGAGTAAAGATTTAAGTGAAATGTGAAAAGCGTGGTTAAGTGCCACCGTCATACTACAATAAAAAGACGAGGAGATTATGATTGAAAATCTTCTCGTCTTTTTTTTGCTTTACGGTTTAATTCATAATGCACCTTAGCACATGGATTTTTCACTTTTCCCTTAAACGCGCCCCGTTCCTCCAGCAACACAAAAGGGTATCTTCAAGTAGAACGGTGGCCTCTGCGCCCCGTCCTCCAGCAACCAGCCCTACAACCTCCAGCAACCAGCAAGTATAGGGTTAAGATAATATTTTGGGGGCTGGAGGACGGGGCACGGAGACCACCGTCCTACTATGATTTGCCTTGCTAATCATATGAATTCTTCACTCATATCCAGCTGCAAAGCAATAGGATTTTTCCCTCTTCACTTAAATAAGCTTGTCACATGAATTCTTCACTCTTCACTTAACCGCAGTTTCTACTTCAAACGTTTTGCCCTCGGCAGCCAAGACGGTGTTTGGAAAGATGGCGCGGGCCTCTTTGAGCAACAGTTCTTCTTCGTCGTAGCGGGCACTGAAGTGGCCTATGATGAGCTGATGCACGTGGGCATCGCGAGCCGTGGTGGCCGCCTCTTGCGCCGTGCTATGGTTGTAGAGACGAGCGCGAGAAAGGTTGCGGGCGTCGTAGGTGGCCTCGTGGTAGAGCGTGTCGATGTGCTGCAGCTGTGCAGAGAGCTCAGGAAAATAGCGCGTGTCGCTGCAGTAGGCGTAGCTACGGGGGGCATCGGCGGGCGTCACCAGGCGGTGGTTGGGCACGAGGGTGCCGTCGGGGCATAGATAGTCGGCCCCCAGCTTTATGTTGTTAACCTGCGAGAGAGGTATGTTGTAACAATCGAACATGGGGCGAAGGATGTGTGGCAAGGTGGCCTTCTCGCGAAAGATGAAGCCGCAACAGGCAGGGCGATGCTTGAGGGGTATGGTTTCTACCAGCAAGCTGCGGTCTTCATACACCACCTGTTGCTGGGTGGGGTCGATGGCATGAAACACCACCTCATATTCAAGGCCATGACAGAAGTAGGCTATCTGCTGCATGAGCATGGCCTCAAGGTCGGGGTGGGCATAGACGTGCAGCGGGGCTGTGCGCCCCAGGAGACCGAAGGTAGAGATAAGGCCTATGAGGCCGAAGCAGTGGTCGCCATGCAGATGCGAGATAAACACGGCGCCAATCTTTGTGAAGCGCACTTTTTGGCGGCGCAGCTGCAGCTGGGTGCCCTCGCCACAGTCGACCATGAACATCTTGCCGCGCACCTCTACCACCTGTGCCGAGGGGTTGTGGCGCATGGTGGGCAGCGCGCTGCCGCAGCCTAAGATATGAATTTTGAAGGGTTGCATGTTTTCTTTTAGTTGACAAGTTAACAAGTTGACAAGTAGACGAGCTGCTACCTTAGCTAATCAATAGTTGCTCTAAGTATTTGATCCAACAAAGCAAACAGCTTGTTTACTTGTCAACTCGTCTACTTGTCAACTGACGTTTATATAGATATATGCCGTTGTGGTTCTCGATGGCCAACGAGTCGGGGCCCAGGGTTACGATGTTGAAGGTGTCGCGGCCCAAGAGCAGCTGCCCATTAAAGATTTTCCAACTGGTGTAGGGGTGTGTTTCGGCCTTGACATCAGAGGTAATGGTGCCGCCCTCTTCAATAACAAAGTTGCGCGAGATGCTGGTCCAGCGCCCCATGAGCGAGGTAAGGTTAATAACCTTTGTGGCTACGGGGCCATCGGCAGCGGTGGTGTGGGCCAGCACTGCCAGGTGGTCGCCACACATAAGGCCTCCGGCTACGGTGGTAGCTTGGTCGGTATCGGGCGAAAGGAGGGCCAGGTCGAGGGTGTCGCCCGTAAGGGTGATGAGCTGCAAGGTGTGCATGGCGGTGCCTTCGCCACAGATGCCGTATAGGGTAGAGTCGGCGGCGGCGGTATCGTCGGTGGTAGTGGCATCGTTGTCTACACCCTTTTGTTTGTTGCCGTTACATGCCACGAGGCATGAAAGCAACACGAGTGGTAGAGCGCGTTTAATAAGTGAAAAGC
>CAKQFW010000269.1 GCA_934230965.1 uncultured Prevotella sp. | reverse complement strand
ATTGAAACGCAATGAAATATCGTCACTTAACGCAACATCACGCAGCAAAAGTTTAAGGTTTGGTGCTAATGCACAATTGTAAACATAGTGCGGTGACTTCCAGCCCAAAACATGTTTTGCACCTTCAGTAAGCATACCCTTAAATCCTAATTGTGATGCCTGCAAACCAATGTCGTCACTATAAATTAATGAAGAGTTGCGAAGCACCTTAGGCTCCTGACCGAAATACTCTTTCATCTTAGCACACTGGCGTTTTACCTCAGCAGCAAAGCTATCTTCATTTACCAATGACGCCAAGCCGTGTGAATAAGGTTCAGCCAAGAACTCGACACAACCCGTCTCGTTCAACTTCTGCAACATTTCAATAACTTGAGGCGCATGCATCTCAAGTTGTTCCATGCCTACGCCAGAAAGTGAGAAGGCTACTTTAAAATACTTGCCATTCTGCTTAATCATGTCAAGCAAAGCCGTAAGGGCTGGCATATATGAACGCTCAGCTACATCACTGATGATACGAGCATTCTCATAATCATCATAATAGTAGTGATCAGTGCCTATATCGAAAAAACGATAACGCTTAAGCTGAATATTCTGATGTATCTCGAAATATAAACAAATTGTTTTCATTTGAATGATAATTAGGTTGTGTTATAGTTGGTGATTAATAGTGCGAATATAAAGGTCGCGAATTCTTGCGCCTACCTTTTCCCAGGTGATTTGGTCTACCTCGTTCTTACCCTCTTCTTGCAAATAGTGGAAAAGACTTTCGTTGTGGCAGATAGAATAGATGGCGTCGGCTAAGGCGTTAATGTCCCAATAATCGACCTTTATACAGTTGTCAAGTATTTCGGCGCAACCACTCTGTTTTGACACAATGCTGGGCGTACCACACTGCATGGCCTCAAGAGGCGATATACCGAATGGTTCACTCACTGAAGGCATTACGTAAACATCCGAATCCTTCAAACATTCATACACCTGCTTGCCTCGCATAAAGCCAGGGAAATGGAAACGGTCAGCGATTCCACGTTCTGCAGCCAAGTAAATCATTTGATCCATCATATCGCCACTACCTGCCATACAGAAACGCACGTTACGCGTACGATGTAACACCATATTAGCAGCTTCAACAAAATATTCAGGACCTTTCTGCATGGTAATACGTCCAAGGAAGGTTACCACCTTTTCCTTACCTGTATGGTCAGGACGAGGAATATCTTGCAACTCTTGACGCAACGGATACACTGCATTATGCATTGTAAAGCATTTACGTGGGTCTTGATGATACTGATTAATAACTGTTTGACGCGTTAGTTCAGACACGCACATAATGCAGTCGGCATTATCCATACCATCTTTCTCAATAGCATAAACAGTAGGATTAACCTTTCCACGTGAACGGTCAAAGTCAGTAGCATGAACATGTATGCACAAAGGCTTTCCGCTTACATGTTTAGCATTGATACCGGCAGGATAAGTTAGCCAGTCATGAGCATGAATAATATCAAACTCTTCGGTACGAGCTACTACGCCCGCAATAATCGAATAGTTATTAATCTCTTCATGCAGATTTGAGGGATAACCTCCAGCAAACTCCATACAGCCAAGATCATTGACATGCATGTAATTAAAATCGGCATATATATGATCACGCAAACGATAGTAGTAGTCGGGATCCATCACATCAGAAACACGACTCTTCACATAATCATAATCTACATCACGCCATGCAATAGGAACACAGTTCATTGCCACAATACGGCAAGCACTGCGGTCTTCATCGCCAAAGGGGCGAGGTAAACACAATACGGTTTCAACATCTCCTTGGGCATGAAGTCCCTGTGAGATACCAAAGTTAGCGGTAGCGAGTCCACCATACACATGAGGAGGATACTCCCATCCGAACATAAGTACTTTCATGATAATTGTCCTCCTTCTGGTTTAGTATTTATATTTTTCAAGTAATTCAAGTGTGCGGAGCACCTCTGCCACATTCATTGCAAACGAGATACCGCCACGTCCACTAAATGGTGGGTTACCATCAAACAATTCAGGAATGGTTCCTATACAATGCTGTACCATCTCGTCTTCGTAGCCCACCATTTGACGCTGGATAAAGCTAAGACGAGTGCGCTTATAAACTCGCAAACATGCCTCCATATAGAATCCACCCAACCAAGGCCAAGCAGTTCCCTGATGATAAGCCAAATCGCGCTGGTTTTGCGGACCTACATACATTGGATTATAACCAGTGCTCTTAGGAGACAACGAACGCAAACCTTTCGGAGTAAGCAATTCACGTGTACACATATCAAGCACACTCTTTTGTTGAGGCATTGACAGTGGCGAATAATCTAATGCTACAGCAAAAATCATATTCGGACGTACACTCCAGTCAGGAGCATCATCATCAACAAAATCGAACAGGTAGCCATACTGGTTTAAGAATGTACCTACAAAGGAACTCTTGCACAAATCTCCCATGCGTTCAAAACGCTCAGATGCAGTATGATCACCAGCATGAGCTGCTATACAAGCGCAGAAGCGCAACGCATTATACCAAAGAGCATTAAACTCAACAATATAGCCTGTACGCGGCACAACAGGACGACCATTCTGGGTAGAATTCATCCATGTTACAGCCTTATCTTTGCCTTCGGTATAAAGCAAGCCGTTTTCTTTAAGTTCAAGGTTAGGATGTTTGCCATCAATGATATAATAAATAACATCTTTTAGAAGTTTACCATACATCTGGCAACATTTATCACGACCCGCATGTTTTTCATACTGCTGAATAGCCC
>CAKQFW010000268.1 GCA_934230965.1 uncultured Prevotella sp. | reverse complement strand
CATTGACATACTTCATAAAAAGAGCTTTCCCAATACCCGAGGTTGCTCCGATTATAACAATATTCATACTATATTTTTGTGCAAAGTTAATGCTTGACAATTAAATATAGCATATATACTAAGACAATAAAACATTATATGGGCAAACTCTCAAAGTGTTTTGAGAGTTTACTCCCCGAAAGTAATTTCCCTACGTATATTGCTTATAGTTGTTGGTGTAACTTTCAGATAAGAGGCTATATCCTTCAAGTTGATGCTTTGAACTAATTCAGGACAACGAAGTAGCAAACGTTTATATCGTTCTCTGGTAGTCATACGGTAAGTATCAAGATATTGTGCATATACTTGAGCAAAAAGACTATCGGATATGGCCTGTTTAAGTCCTTTCGTATTTAAGCAATCCAATAAATTCTCCAGTTCTTTCCCTGATATTTGGAATATCTTACACGTAGTTCCAGCTACAATGGTGATCGCAGATTTATGGCCAGAAAGACAATTAGGATAATCTGCGACAAATTCGCCTTCGAAGGCAAAGCCCGTGCAGTAGTCTTTACCTTCCTCATTGTTATGTACCATATATTTGAAGCATCCACACTCTACATATGCTACATATTGTGACGGCTCGTTCGCCTCCTCAAATATCTCGCCACACTTCATTAAACGTACTTCTCCTTGTTCCATGCAGTAATGGCACAGAAACTCCAAATCAAGTCCTTCCTTATATAAATTGAACATCTTCGCTTATGATTTCTTTGAACGATATGATATAGTTACAGCATACATATCGCCCTCATTCTTTTGACATAAAACAGTATAAACTAAAGTAACTCACATACTTGATCCGTAGAAATTACTTTTGTATCACTTCCTTCAAAATCCTTTACATTTCTGGTAACAAGATAATCAACCATAAGTATTGTTGTCTATAGTAATCGTATTCATAAATTAACATCCATATATTTTATACCACAAATCTACGACAATAAATTCAAACAACAAAATGTATTCATGAAATGTTAGAAGCTACATTCGTTTTAAAATATAAAATGGCAAATTTCAGTAGATTATACTTGAAGCACTCGTGCTCTAGGCTACATATATCAAACGACAATAAACAAAAAACGACAATAGAGACAATGATTAGCAAAGCTCTTGAATGAGTTGCCAGTCATCGTCTCTATTGTCGTTTTGTATCATTTTGAGCATTGAAGGATTAAAGAAATCATTCAATACTCAAAAAATCTGATATTACATTGCTGATGTAGCTGCTACCAGCCATCCGTAAACGCAGCTGCATACACCGAAGAGGAGTACGCCAGCGGTGCAGAGGGCGAGAGCGGTGCGGGTAGCACAGTCGCTCTTGAATGTGGGCAGCGGAGTGTCGGTCTTATTGATGAACATGCACTTCACAATCTTCAGATAGTAGTAGAGTGACGGCACTGTGTTAATCAATGCCAAGAACACTACTGCATAGGCAATATTTGTACCCTGCTGAGCTGCTGCCATGAACACGAAGAACTTACAGAACATACCAGCGAAGGGAGGAATACCTGCCAATGAGAAGAGAGCGAGCGTGAGAAGGAACGAGAGCTTGGGGTTGGTGGTGTAGAAACCATCAAACACCGACATCTCAGTATTGCCCTTACCACGTGTCTCAACAACATTGATAACAGTGAATACTGCCATGTTTGCTGCTACATAGATAAGAACGTAATACATCAAAGCTGTAAGACCCATTGTCTCGTTGCCAACGGCAGCAAGCATAATGTAACCAGCCTGTGAGATAGAGCTGAACGCCATAAATCGTTTGAGCTCGGTCTGACGAAGAGCGAAGAGGTTGGCAATAGTGATGGTGAGCACGATAACAACATACATCAGTGTCTCGTAATATTCAACCATCGGTGCAAACACCTTCAACAAGATGGTCATCAAAGCAAATGCTGCAGCACCCTTAGAAACTACGCTCAGGTAACCGGTTACGGCAGTAGGCGCACCTTGATAAGTATCTGCTGTCCAGAAGTGGAATGGTACAAGCGAAATCTTGAAGCCTAAGCCGCTGAAGAAGAACACCAAGCCCATGATGGTGAGCGGTGTAGCGCTAATCTTAGTAGCCATATCATCAAAATAGAGTGTGCCACAAGCGCCATAGAGGAACGAGATACCATAGAGCATCACGCCGCTTGAGAAGGTAGCGGTAAGAATAAACTTAGCTGCACCTTCGGCCGACTCTTTCTTATACTTGTCGAAAGCCACCAAACATGCCATAGGCACTGAAGCCATTTCGAGACCAAGGAAGAACATGAGGAAATGTCCTGATGAAATCATCATATACATACCCAGCAAGGTAGAGATGATGAGCTCATAGAACTCGCCCTCTTTACGTGCTACATCCTCGCGCTCAAGCCACGACTGTGCCATAACGACCACGATGAAAGCGCCAGCGGTAAGAATAACCTTCATTACCTGGGCGGCAGCGGTGGCGGTATAGAGACCAGCAAATGCTGTAGCGGGATTTGCAGTGAAGCAAACTGCTACCTGGGCAACCAACAGAAAACCTGTCAGCATGCTCAGAACAGCGTGTTTCTTCTCGCCCTTCAAGATAAGGTCGGCGAGGAACACTATTACCAAGGCTGCCATAAGGCCAGCCTCGGGTATCATATTAAAAAACTGACTATAATCCATTTTTTAGTGCTGAACGGTTATTAAAGTGTTGGAATTACGCTAAGGATAGGAGCTACTGCATTATCGATAACATGGCTTGCCCAGATAGGGAATGAACCAAGACCAGCAACACAGAAGATGAGGCAGCAAACAGCAAAGC
>CAKQFW010000267.1 GCA_934230965.1 uncultured Prevotella sp. | reverse complement strand
TCAAGGGTGATCAACTTGGCGCCCATAAACGAGAATATGGCTTGCTGCTCGTCGCCCAGCAGCATCACGGTGTGCAAGGGGTCGGCGGCCAGCAACGACACCAGCGCCAACTGTAAGGGGTTGAGGTCTTGCACCTCGTCAACCTGTATCCAGGGGTAACGTTTATAGGGGGTATCGGGGGCCTCGGGGGCTGTCAGGGCATCATACACCATGAGCAAGAGGTCTTCAAAGTCGAGCAGATGGTTGCTGCGCTTATATTGCTCATACTGCCACGCCAGCGACAGCTTTCTCAGCAGTTTGCCTATGATGGTGTTTTCGCCAAAGTCGACATCGGTGCCGCCGGCCATGCTACGGTAAACGTCGGTGCGAGCATAGACATCGAGCATCATGCTGGGCGTAAATTCTACCCGCTGCTTCTGGCACAAAAGGCGCAAAGCGCGCACATCGTCGGCAGTGAGGCAGTCGGGATGCAAGCGCAGGTCGCGAGGGTGGTTGTGCTTTATCTGGTGCATCAGCGCGCTCACCTGTATCACCTCGGCATAGGCGCGGTGCCGACTATAGTCGGCAGCCACGGCCATCTCGTCGTCGCCCGTAAAGCGTGATAAGATGCTTCTGGCATCGTCGTCGTCAATGACCGAGGTGTCGGCGGTAACAAGATTGTTTTCAAAAAGAAAGCGCGAGCAAAACCTATGCAGGTTGCCCACATACACCTCTTGCACACCCTCATCATCAAGGCTGGCGTTCATACGCTCGCGCATACCTCGGGCGGCTCGGTTTGTAAAGGTTAGGCACAGCATATCGGCATAGGCCACCCCCTGGCTGTGGGCACGGCGTATGCGCTCGGTCAGTATCTGCGTCTTTCCGCAGCCAGGAGGCGCCAGCACCAAGTGCCAGCCTCCGCCTGCCTCTATCACCTCTTGCTGACAGGGGTCAAAGCTCGCTATTTCTTTCATCATGATCCTCGCGATTTATTTTTTCTAAGTAGGAAAGGGGCACAGTGGCCCCGTCTTACTTAGATATTCCTTTTCATTCAAACACCACTTCGCCGAAAAATTCGGGGCAATGGAAGTTGGGACGTGGCAAGCCAATGGGGTTCCACGACAGGTAGTGTTGCTGTTGCAACATATCGCCACACTTGTAGAAGTTGGCACGAATGGTGGTGCCCGCAAAACTGGTGATGTGGTGCTTAAAGAAGGCCGAAGCCGGGATAACCATTACCAGTTGCCACTGAGCGGGAGCAGCCTTCTCGGCAAAGGGCTCACGACCGAGCGACGACCAGCGCTTCACGGTGTCGAGCACCTCTTTTGTGGCGCGCTCGCGGTCTTTGCGTCCGGCGCCACTGCCTATAAGCATTTGTCCGGCACAGTTACATTCTATATTATAATATACGCCATCGCCAGCCGGAATAGAGAAGAATTCGCAGCAAGCGTCTTCCCACACCTTGCCGTTATCTTCGGCCACAGCGCGCACAGTTTTTTCTTCTACGCGATAGTGCAGAATAATGTTGTTGCCCGTATGAGCTACGCGCACCTCTACACGCGGAGTGTAGGGAAAGGCTTCGGGCCAGTTGTTGCTGTTGATAGCGTTATAGCCTACGCCCTCGGCATCGAGCAGAGCAGGAATATCGGCCAGCGCTTCGGGCAATTTAGTAGCGTCAATGCGTTTTGCTATGATTTTTTTCATAACCACTTTTTTATTACTGATTGTTGATGTTTGGCCGTTACAAGCCTGTAGCTCGCCACAAGCTGTGGTGCCCTGATGGGTGGGCTGCTTGGCTATGGCCGGCTCGCCCAACAAACAGGCAAGCAAAAGAAAGGGCAGAAATTTTGCCCTGCCACATACAAGATGTGATGCAGCCCAAAATTTCTGCCCATATTTAAACATTCGAATATTCACCATTAAAGGTTGTTCTTCTCAATATCCTTGAAATAGCGATAGGTTCCTACCTTCAGTTCTTCAGTAGCAGCCTCGTCGCAAACGATGATGCCGTGCTGGTGCATCTGCAGAACGCTGATAGTCCACATCTGTGTAACGGGGCCCTCAACGGCAGCCTGCAGAGCGCGGGTCTTGTTATGGCCGTTAACGAGAATCATTACCTCGCGAGCCGACATTACGGTGCCTACACCTACAGTAAGAGCGGTGGTGGGAACCTTCTTCACGTCGTTGTCGAAGAAGCGTGAGTTGGCCACGATGGTGTCGGTGGTCAATGTCTTCTGACGGGTGCGTGAGGTAAGCGATGAGCCGGGCTCGTTGAAAGCGATGTGTCCGTCGGGACCAATACCGCCGATAAACAGGTCAATACCGCCAGCCTCTTCAATCATCTGCTCGTAGTGAGCGCACTCTGCCTCAAGGTCTTCGGCATTGCCGTTCAAGATGTGGATGTTTTCCTTGGGGCAGTCAACGTGGTTGAAGAAGTTAGTAGCCATGAACGAGTGATAGCTTTCGGGGTGCTCTACGGGCAGACCTACATATTCGTCCATGTTGAAAGTGAGAACATTCTTGAACGATACACGTCCCTCCTTGCAAGCCTCAGCCAGGTAACGGTACATACCGATGGGTGATGAGCCGGTGGGCAATCCGAGAACAAACTTGTGGTCGGGAGTGGGGTTGAAACTGTTAATTTTCTCGATTACGTGCTCAGCAGCCCATTTTGAGAGCTGGTCGTAATTCTGTTCAATGATTAAACGCATATTAATAAAATATTTTTTTAGTATAAATAATTCATGTTCACACACTTATGACGCGCTGACAGCCAACGTCTTCATAGCCTCTTTTGCTAACGAGCAGCGCTCGCACAAGCCGAAGAAAGCATAAAAATCGTCACACCGCAATAAAAATTTCTTATCATAAAAAGCGATAGGTTTTTGTATCA
>CAKQFW010000266.1 GCA_934230965.1 uncultured Prevotella sp. | reverse complement strand
TCGAGCGACCCCACCTCGCCATCTATAGCCGAGCAGATGTTAAGCTTTGCCTTACGCTCGCGCACCATCTCCAGGTTGCGGCGCATGTTGTCGAGGTTGTCGGTCATCTGTTCTGTTTGTGCCTTACGATATTTAGCGTCTTGCGAGAGGCGCTTGCCTATAAGGGTGTGCTTCTTCTGCGCCAACTCATAGTCTTCTTTCGCTTCGAGATATTCGTCGCGCGAGATAAGCTGTTCCTTATAAAGCGTCTCCATGTGGGCGGCCTTACGTCTATTGCGCTCCACCTCCATATCTTGTTGCAGCTGGTCGTTGCGGTTGGTTAGTGCCTCTTGTTCCATGCTTATCTGCGTATTGCGCAGCATGTTTTGCTTCTCGGCCAGTTCGCTCTCGGCGTTTAAGATTTGAAGGTCGAGGTTTGAGTTGCTCAGTCGAATAATGACGTCGCCTTTGCGCACCTTTGCTCCTTCTTCTACCACCTTCTCCATCACGATGCCGCCCTCTTCCGGACTAATCTGCACCACGCTCACGGGCACCACTGTACCGTCAAGGCTCATATAGTCGTTAAACTGCTTGCGCTGCACCTCGCCTATGCTCAGTCCGCGACGTTCTACACTCTGCGTATCGGCCAGACCACCAAAGGCCAGCCAGCCCAGTAGCGCTACCACGGCTGCGCCACCGCCTATCCATGCCCAGTATTTACGTGGTATGGCGTGTTGGGGTTTGTTTATTTGTATGTCCATATTTTTAATTCATAATTCATAATTCATAATTCATAATGGGCTTTGCCTAATTCATAATTCATAATTCATAATGGGCTTTGCCTAATTCATAATGGGCTTAAACGCTATTCAAACTTTAAAGAACCCTTGTAATAGTCGACCAATCGTTGCTTGATGCCTAAAAGCATTTGCATTTGTAGGCGTTTAATCTTACTTTGCAGCAGCGTTTGCGACGAGGTGTGTAGCTCGAAGGTAGAGAGCATGCCTTCGTCATACTTGCGCACGTTAAGATGGTGTGCCAGCGAGTCGCTTGCCACCTTGCGCTCCATCTGTGCCAGTTCTTTCATGTATCCATCGCGGTCCATTATGGCCTGAAAAATGTTGTCGTGTAGCTGTCGGCGGGTGTCGTCAAGTTTTAGTTGCGCCTGTTGCCAGTTGCTTTTTGCGCGCCGTGCTGCTCGCCACGATGAACTATTAAAGATAGGTATCGAAAGGCTGATGCCAAGATATTCGCCACGGTTGTTTTTTATCTGTGTAGAGAAGGGCACTGCGTCTTTGCCCTGTGATAAATTTTTATAATAGTTGGTGCTAATGCCACCTTCTATTGATAAGGTGGGTAGCAGGGCACCGCGCTGTTGCTTCCAGGTATAGCGTGCCGAGCGCTCGTCGGCCACGGCCGTTGCTACGTCGGGCGAGATGCTTTCAAACGTGCTACTAATGCTGGCAGCATTGTCGGCATTGTAGCTTGTTAGCGCCTTTGGCCATAGCAGTGATGGGTCGCTCACAATGGTTAGTGTGCTGTCGGCAGGGTAGTTCATGGCTGCCTTTAGTGCCAGCATGGTGCTGGTGGCCTCGTTGCGTTGGTGCGTCAGGGCATAGTCGTCTTCTGCTACCTGTGCTTCAATCTGTGCCACGTCGGGCCTACTCTTGGTGCCCAACTGCATCATGCGCTCTGTGCCTTTTAGCAGTTGCTGGCTCTCGGCCAACTTTTGCTCTGCCAGGGCTATGCTTGCTTGGGCATAGGCTGCCTCGGTATACAGCTGCATCACCTCAATGGCTTTGGCGTCGCGCGCTTTTGCTATGGCGGCATCAGAGGCGCGACGCAACAGGCGGGCCTGACGAAAGGCGTTTACGGTGCGCATGCCATCAAACACGGTGAGCGAGGCATACAGGTTATAATAGTTGTTAAACGTCGTCACGTCGGTATAAACGTTGGTTTCGGGGTTGATGCCACGGCCCCAGCTCCATTGCGTGCTTACGTTTGCTCCCACCCTCGGCAGAAAGTCGGCCTTCGCCCAACGGTAGTCGGCACGTGCCTGTCGTGCCTCTACGCGTTGCATTTCTACCGCCGTGCTATGTTTTATGGCGTAGGCTATGCAACTGTCAATGCTGAAGTCCACTGTTTGCGCTTGGCTCTGCTGCATTGCGGTCAGCATAAAAAGTGATGTTATTATCGTCGTTTTATCCATATCTTTATTATGATACATCCTTGTTTGTTCGTATCTTGTCCGCTCGGCTTTGTTGCTTGTCTAAGCAAGCACTTGTCTATTGTTTTGCAAACATTCTTACTTGCCAAACTTCAATAATTATCATGCCAAATGTATGCCAAAAGATTTATGTATTTGATAATTAGTGTGTTATGTAAAAACTACGTTTTTCTAACTGTCCAATTTTTTGACACTACCGTACATTTTCTTTACACTATGCTCCTGTCTTCTTTACAATTTCTTCCTGTTCATGTTACACTCTCCTTCTGTTTCTGTTACATTCTCCTCCTGTTTCTGTTACACTCTCCTCCTGTTTCAGTTACACTCTCCTCCTGTTTCTTTTATACTTTACTCCTCATTTCCTTAATCATACAGCCTGTTTTATACCGTACAATCTAATGTCTTTCACCTTTATATGATGCAAAGGCTATGGATATATGAGACGAAAACAAAGAGTAAATGGGGTGAAAGTAAAGGGTAAATGGGGCGAAAGCAAAGGGTAAATGAAACGAAAGCAAAGGGTAAATGAAACGAAAGCAAAGGATAAATGAGACGAAAGCAAGGCAAAAATTGGGCAAAACCCAGCAACAAGTTGTCTCGTATCGACCGTTATGAACACGTGGAACGGTCGATACGCGTGTTCATATCGACCGTTATGAACATGTGGAACGGTCGATACCA
>CAKQFW010000265.1 GCA_934230965.1 uncultured Prevotella sp. | reverse complement strand
GCCATCGAGTAGGCTGTCTTGATGCTATCCATCAGCACCACTTTGCGGTCGGCAGCCAGCTGTTTCAGCTCTTCCCCTTGTTTGCTGCCGAGGGTGATGGGCGACTCGCATAGCACGTGCTTGCCACACTCGAGCGCTTGCTTTATTTGGGCATAATGACACTCGGGTGCCGAGACGATGTAGATGGCATCAGAAGCGTCGAGCAGTGCCTGGAAGGATGCTGCCTGGCGCTCTTTCTTTTGCAACGTTTCAGACAGATATTTGCCATTGATGGTATATACCTTTGCGGCTTCCAGTCCGTTTACATACTGGCTTTCGCGCTCAATCTTATTCAGTATGGGCGACTCGCCCACCAAACCCAATCGCACGGGCTTTTGCTCGCTGCGTATCTCGGTGCTCGACACGCCGCCTGTGCGCTCAAGATACACCACTTGGCAGTAAGCTTCGAGGTAGTCGAACTTACCACGCCAGTCGCTTCCTACGGTGAAGATGTCTACGTCGAGGCGTTTGATGTCGTCAATCTTCTGACCCTCATACTCCTCGATGATAATCTCGTCGGCCAAGCCTGTGGCGCGCACGGCCTCTACACGCTCCATGAGCGATTGCTGCACGTTAATCTTGCCACGCTCGCGGTCGAACGTGTCGGAGGTGACGCCCACGATGAGGTAGTCGCCCAGTGCCTTTGCACGTTTCAATAATCGGATGTGGCCGTAGTGCAACAGGTCGTATGTTCCGTAGGTGATGACTTTTATCATGTTTGGTGCTAATTGTTTTTATCGTTCGCTATCAGTAAGTGGGAGGAAGAGTATGTGTGAGAGAGTTTTGGCTTAAAGAAACCCTTTCTTGTGCAAATCGGTGAGGGCTGCTACCAGTGTGGTGTTGTCGGCAGGGGTGAGGGCGCCGAGATGACCTACGCGGAACACCTTGTCGGCCATGTCGCCACCGTTGGGACATACCCAAATGTGGTATTCGTCTTTCAGCTTGAGGAAGATGTCGTAGGCCGACACGTTATGCGGATGCAGTGGGGTAACGGCATTGCTGAGCGACTGCGACACGATGGTAAAGGGTAGGTCTTTAATCTTCTCGCGGAAGTCGGCGGCCAGGGCTGCCATGCGTTGGTTCTCGGTCTCTACGCCACCAGCGGCCTCAATCTCTTTCAGGCGTGCATTAATTTGTCGTAAGATGCCCACGGCTGGGGTGAAGGGCGTTTGTCCGCGCTCACCATTCTTCAGCGCATCTTTCAGGTTGAAATACATGCTTTTTACCTCGCGGCTACATACACGCTCAACGGCCTGGGGCGCTAAGACAATGATTGAGATGCCAGGAGGACAGGCCAATGCTTTTTGCGAACCCGTAATCATAACATCTACGCCAAGGGCTTGCATGTTGAAGGGGTCGGCCAGGAACGAACTGATGCTGTCTACCACCAAGAAGATGTTATTGCGGTGGCAGAACTGGCTGATGAGGTTGATATCGTAAAGCACACCCGTAGAGGTCTCGTCGAGGTTGACGAGGAAACCTGTGTAGCCTTGTCCCTCATAGGGTGCAAGGTGCTCGGCGGTGAGTTTGTGCCCCATCTCAAGGGCTATCTCGGTGTGAGGGATGTCGTGTATTTCGCACAACTGTACGAAACGATGGCCAAAGCTGCCTCCGTTTACCACCAATACTTTGTCGGCGGGGGTAAACACGTTCATCACAGTGGCCTCCATAGATGCTGTGCCCGAGCCTGTGATAAATACCACGCGCGAGCCTTCAGGAGCTTTGGTAAACTGTGTCATCAAAGCCTCGTTTTCTTTCATCGTAGCCGAAAACTCGGCGGTTCTGAAATAAGGTACCTGTTCGGCGCCGATGGCACATACGGCCTCGCTCGACATCACAGGTCCTACTGTAAAATTAAGCATATCTTTACTTTTACTTTATCATTAAACGATGGAGTATCGTTTTTCTTGTATGGTTTTTTAAAGCTTTTTCCTCTTAACATTGCCAAATGTCTTGATGCTGGTGTATTTACGCCACAGGTTCAAGTGGCGCTTAGCGGGCACACCGTGGCGATGAATATAGTCGGCGGCGGCGTTCAGCATGCGTTCGCACACGTGGCCATCAAGATGGGGGTCGTAGTTGTCAACAATCCACTGTCGGCGGGCAATAGCCTCGGGGTCGGTGAGGGCGTGGTCGTATGCCTGAAGTAGGGTGTCGGGGTTGGCAATGTCTTCCCAATAGATCTCTTTTGACAGGGTGCCGATGGTGAAGACGGGGCGCGAAAGCAACAAAAACTCGTAGATGGTAGACGAGGTGTCGCTAATTAATACGTCGCTCATCAATTGATATTTGGTTACGTTTTCGCCCTTGTCAATGTATATGATGTCGTCTTTGCCTTCGGCCCATGTCTTGTATTCGTCGGCCCACTCTTGGCGGGTGAGGGGATGAAACTTCATCAATACGAGGGCGTTGCGTTCATGAGCCAACCGTTCGAGCTGCTCTTTCATATCGGGCAGCGGCAGCGAGGTGAGCTTGGGCGAGAAGGTGGGGGCGTAGAGAATGATGGTTTGCTTGCCGCTCTTCTCAAGCAGCGTCTGCTTTTCATCGTCGTAGCGGTGCAGGTTCTTCATTATCCAGTCTTGCTTGGGCCATCCTGTTTCTACCACTTCAAAGTCGCCATACTTCTTGGCCAATGCCTTGAAGTGTGAGGTGAAGTAGGGGCCTTGTGTGAAGTAGGTATCGAAGTAGCGACGTATAATCCAGTGGTCTTTCTTCTCGGCAGCATAGCCATGAAACACCTGTATCTTCACGCCCGGAAGATAATAGGGCACAATGTTGCCTGGCACGAAGATGGCTTCGGGGCAGAAGTCGTATGCCTCTTGTATTGAGCTTGTCCAGCGCACCTGGTC
>CAKQFW010000264.1 GCA_934230965.1 uncultured Prevotella sp. | reverse complement strand
CTTGCTCTGACAGGCAGGATAATACTGTCCTGGCTGCCGTAAGTAGTCGTTTGAGGCTGGCCCCCACCAAAATTCGGCTATGGCCAGCGGCTGCAGCCCATGCTTATAGGCATATTGCAGCAGTTTGGGTGCGCAGCAGTCGCCAGCGCCAGCTGGTGGCAACTGATGGATTTGTTCGGCAAAGAGGTCGAGCAGTGTGCGCGTTTCGCCCCGCGCGTTACACACCTTGTATTGCGTAAACAGCCATTGCTGCAAGGCTTCGCTCTCGCGATGGCGGTCGTCGCGCAACGTTTTTAGTTGGTCTTCATATTCAGAAAGCGCCTGTCTGGCAACCATCGTGTTGTCAGACAGACGCTTTTTAATGCGGTGCAGTTCGGCCTTGTCATATTGGCTTTCGCGCACCATGGCTTGCTGCTCGGCGGCGGTCAGCGGGGTGCCCGTCAGGGCCTCTTGTCGGCGCTGGTCGCGCAGAGCTTTGCGGCGGCGCAGGGCCTCGCGAGCCTCGCATAGTTGTGCCTCGGCATTGTGCTCGGCGCTGGCCAGTGCGGCTTTTGCCTGAAGGTAGGCATCGCTACGCTCAATACTGTCTATCAGGTTGCTAAGGTGCGAGATGTGTCGCTCGTTCACCTTAAAATGGCCGTCGGGCTGCTGCGCGTCAAACACGGGCGGCACAAACCACGGCCAGTCGTTTCGGCATGAGAGCAATCCTGAGTAGGCAGCCACAAAGCCTCGCTCGCCCATGGCGGTGCGCACCACCAGCACCCCAAACATCTTGCCCTGGCGTTCCAGGGCCATGAGCTGGGGTGTGGTGTCGAGATAGTGTTGTACGGCTACCGCTGCCTCGGTGCACAGGCTGTGCGGCGTGTAGCTGAACGGGTTGTTCATGCGCACGGGGTCGGGCACAGCGGTGTGCAATGGGTGTAGGCAGTCGTCAATCATATTCTTTACTTCTGGCTCTCAATAACGGGCATGATGGGTGTACCGATGCAGGCGTTGGGCTGCTGAATGTTCAGCAGAGCGCATACGGTGGCAGCCATATCGGTGATGTAGGTGCGCTGCTTGGTCGAGCCATGACCTATGTGCCATCCCATGAACAGCAAGGGTATGTGTGCGTCGTAGGGGTTCCATGCGCCGTGCGTGGTGCCTTTATAGTCGGGGCCCACCTTCCATGAGAAGGCTTGCGGGTTTGTAATCACCATGATTTGTCCTGTGCGGGTGCGGTGATAGCCATTGATGGTCATCTCGCGCAGCACCTCAGGCATTGATGTGGTGGCGGCCTTGTCGAGATCTACCACGAAGGCCAGTTCATCGTTCTCCTTCAGTATGTCGACGATAGCATCTTTCACAGCCTGGAAGTCGAGGTTGTTAGCCTTTACAAAGTCGCGGTTTACGTAGATGTAGAAGCCCGAGGTGTCGAGAATATACTTGCCCTCAACGCCAAACTTCTTTGCCAGACGCTCTTCAACGCGTTTCATCTCGGCAGCGCTGTCCCATCCGTCGGCGGGCACGCCATGAGCCTTCATCAGGTTGGGGTTGTGTGCGCCACCGTGGTCGGCGGTCAGCACCACGAGATAGTTGCCTTTGCCCACCTCTTGGTCAAGGGTGGTAAGGAAGTGTGCCAGCGCCTTATCGGTTTGCATATACACGTTATAGTTGTCTTCGCCACGAGTGCCTACGGCATGGCCTATGGCGTCGGTGCTTGAGATGCTCACGCACAGCATATCGGTAACCTCGTCTTTACCCATCTGCTCGTTCTTTACGGCAGCCTCGGCCAGACTAAAGGTTTGTGTGGCGCCCTCGGGCAGCATGATAAGGTTTGTGCCGGGCTTAATCTTGCTGTTTTTGTTGAACGCAACCATCCAGTTGGGCAACTTATCCATATAATATGAGCTGGTGATGAAGCGACCCGTCTTCTGGTCATACCAGTAGGCGGCATCGGCGCAGTGGCCAGCGGGCAGAATTGAGGCACGGTCTTTGATAGAGACGCCTATCACCTTGCTCTTGAAGTCGGTGGCCACCTTCAGCTCGTCGCCAATGGTGGTAGCCAGCAGGTTGTGGGGTGAACGCTCGCCAACGCTACCTTCTGAACCTACGTTCTTCACGCTGTGGTCTTCGCACGACGATACCTTCTTGCCATTGATATAAAAATCGTTGCCAGTAATGCCGTGCAGGGCGGGCACCGAGCCAGTATAGTTGCTGCTGTGTCCGATGGCGGTAACGGTGGGCAGATAGTTAATCATTTGGTTGTCGCAGCTGAAGCCTTCGTTCATCAAACGCTTGAAGCCGCCCTCGCCAAACTGGTTATAATAATAGGTGAGGTAGTCCCAACGCATCTGGTCGATGATGATGCCTACCACCAGCTTTGGGCGCTGCACTTGTGCTCCTGCCACCAATGCGATGAAACAGAAGAGCACGGTAAGGAAATGCTTTTTCATTTGTTCTCTTGTTTTTTAGTATAATTGTTGTTGTTATGTAATGTTGCTTATTGTTTATCGTTGTGTAATGTTGTTTATCGTTGTGTAATGTTGTTGCTATTATGTAACGTTGTTATACGATTTTAGTGTGATGATGTTGCTTTGCAAAGTTTACGGTGCTTCAAGACAAGGAGCCTACGACAGGCCTGTCGTAGACACAGTAACTTGCAAGGGCAAAGTTACAAATAATATTTGTAATATGTTTGTAACAGGTGTGACGATGTTCTTTTTTTACCTTTTTTATGTAATTATCGTTTGTTCACAGTGCCCACCTCACGGCCCATAGGGGCACGTTTGTCACTTTTCTAGGGGAACTTTTGGCTTGACACTACACTTTTCTAGGGGAACTTTTGGCTTGACACTACACTTTTCTAGGGGAACTTTTGGCTTGATGCTACACTTTTCTAGGGGAACTTTT
>CAKQFW010000263.1 GCA_934230965.1 uncultured Prevotella sp. | reverse complement strand
ACCTTATATGGTGTAAAATAGGGCATCAATTGGGTTATACGCCCTCGTCGTCGTCATCGTCAATTGGGGCATCGGTGCCCGTATCTATGGCGGTGTCTTCGCTCATGCTTACAGCTCCTGTTCGGCTGATGCGCACCACGATGGGCACAAAGTTGTCGCTCATGTTATCGGGCGAGCCTACGCTGGCGGCAAACAGCAGCACATCGTCTTTTATAGTGTTGAATACCACGCCCAGCAAGGCACCATCTCTGCCATAGCTACCTTTGGCATATTGTGCAAAGTCGGTCTTGGTGAAGGTGCGTTTAAAGAAAAGACTACCATCTTTGCGAGTGATGGTTACCGTTATGCGGTTGTCATAATATTCGTTGCCCTGTTCGTCTTTGCACAGGGGCAGCGAGGTGTCGGCCTTACGCTCCGTGCTCACGGTGTAGCTGTTGTTTAGCCATTCTATCACACGGCTTTGCGTATAGTCGCTCATGCTCTGTGTGCCTTTCTTTACCTTTGTTACTGGCTTGGTGGTAATGATGTTTTTGTTTTCTTTCTTCTTGCTTTCGCACGACGAAAGAGCGCACAAGCAACCCACAAGAAGGGTTGCTGCGTATATTCCTTTTTTGATATTTTTCATACGTTTCATAGGTAGCAAAGTTACTAAAAATATCTGAAACCAAGGCCTTTTATTGCCTAATCATTTATTCTTGCATCATTTCATCGTCGGTCATATCCAGATTTCCGCTCCACAAGTATTTTTGTGTTTCGCGCACCAGTACGCCGCTCAGCAGTAGTAGCGATATAAGGTTGGGTATGGCCATCAGTGCATTCATGCAGTCGGCCACGCTCCACACCATATATAGGTTGGCCACGCTACCGCCAAAAACGCTCAGTATATAGGCTATGCTGTAAACTTTTGTCCAGAGGCGCCCTTTCAGATATGTCATGCAGCGCTCGCCATAATAATACCATCCCAGGGTGGTGGTAAAGGCAAACATAACGAGGCCAATGCTAAGGATGAGGTTGCCCACGTAGGGTATCTTGCTAAACACCATGCTGGTGAGGGCACCGCCATTGGTGCAGTCGATGTCGGGATAGGCCAGCACACTGCTCACCAGTACGATACCTGTTAGAGCACAGATAACCACTGTGTCCCAAAAGGTGCCCGACGATGATACCAGCGCCTGTCGTACCGCATTGCGTGTGCGTGCTGCTGCCGAGGCGATGGGTGCCGAGCCCAAGCCCGACTCGTTTGAAAACAGACCGCGGGCTATGCCGAAGCGTGCTGCCAGCATGATGCTTGAGCCCACAAAGCCACCTCCCGCTGCCTGTGGGGTGAAGGCTGCGCTAACAATTAGCTTGATGGCGGGCCACACATAACTGCTGTTAATGCACAATATATAGAGGCAACCTAACACGTAGAAGGCGGCCATAAGGGGCACCAACATTTCGCACACACGAGCAATGTGTTTCACGCCACCCATCACCACTACAGCTGTAAGGGCGGTGATAACGATGCCCGACAGATAGGGCGAGATATGGTAGGCGTGTGCCAGATTGCTTGATATGGCGTTGGCCTGAACCGTGCTGCCCGTGCCAAACGAGGCCAAGATGGTGAACACGGCAAATAACACGGCTAACCACTTGCAGCCCAATCCTTTCTCTAAAGCGTACATAGGGCCGCCAAGCATCTGCCCATTGGCCATGCGTACGCGATATTTTACAGACAGTAGCGCCTCTGAATATTTTGTAGCTATGCCAAAAAGTCCTGATATCCAGCACCAAAACACAGCACCTGGGCCACCCAGCACAATGGCAGTGCCCACGCCCACAATGTTTCCGGTGCCGATGGTGGCGGCTAAAGCGGTGGCTAAAGAGCCAAACTGTGATACATCGCCCGCTGCCTGGTCGTCGTTTTTTACTGACAACTTGATGGCTGTCAGTATTTTACGTTGTGGAAAACGTAAGCGTATCGTTAGGTAGATGTGTGTGCCCAACAATAATACTATCATGGGCCACCCCCAAAGATAGCCACTGAGAGTGGTGAAAAAATTGTTTAAAAAATCCATATCTCTCTGTCTTCTTACTGATTAATTTTGTATGTAGTGTTTGTATTATGTTGCTTGTGATGAGCGTCAAAGCTCTTTGATGATTTGCTGTGAGATGTGGGGCGTGTTGTGTTGTAGTAATAATGATGGGGCGTGGGGCGGTGGAGTGGTGGTTTAGTGTGGCTTCTCAAACCTTATGATGACGTTGTTGAAACCCATGGCGCGCATCAATTCGTCAAACTGTGTGGCGGCTTGCTGCTCGGCGCTGCGTAGGTTAGCGGGTGTTACGCAGCGGCGTATCATGGCTGCCTGTGCTCTGCGGTAGAGGGCGTGGCGGTCAGACGAGGTCCATTTGCCCGACTCCATAAACGATCGTGTGCGAGCCTCGTCGATAAAGTTTTTGTCAAGTAGGCGCACCTCGGGCAGCAGCATGATGATCGAATCGTTGCTACGCGTTATCCATTCGTCGCTGGTGTCGTTCATGTCAATGCCCAGTTGTAGGGTGCCATAATAGATGCGCACCAGCTGGTCGTCGCTAAAAAATCCAGTGCGCACGGTGTCAATCATCTCTTCATCGTTGATGGTGAGAAAAGACCATTGCCCAATGTTTTTTATCGACTGTATCTGTGTGGGGGTGATGTCAATCTGCTGGTTTGTGCCGATGTTTATCGAGTTGTCTTTATTTTTGTCGGCCAGCCACCACGTGGCAATGCCTATGACAGCAATGGCTGCCACGGTGAGGCTCACCGTCAGCATGGCATGGCTGACGAGCGGCTTGAGAAGCGTAGTGAAAAAGTATTGTTTCTTGCTCATTTTCCCGCGGTATTGTTTTCGAGCAGCAGCCCGATGTTATTCTTAT
>CAKQFW010000262.1 GCA_934230965.1 uncultured Prevotella sp. | reverse complement strand
CCCTATGGACGTGTGCCCGAGTTGCACGGATACCCCTTGAACATCACCGAACTGGCAGCTCAGCTGCGCGGCACCTGCTACGTTACACGTCAAAGCGTTGAAACCGTAGGCGCCATACGCCAAGCAAAGAAGGCTATACGTAAAGCCTTTGAAGCATCAATGGCTGGTAAGGGCTCGTCGTTGGTAGAGATTGTGAGCACCTGTAACAGCGGCTGGAAGATGTCGCCCGTACAGGCCAACAAGTGGATGGAAGAAAACATGTTTAAACAATACCCGAAAGGCGACTTAAAAGATACAACAGCACTATGAAAAAAGAAATAATTATTTCAGGTTTCGGTGGGCAAGGTGTCTTGTCAATGGGAAAGATCTTAGCCTATTCGGGACTGATGGAAAACAAAGAAGTGACATGGATGCCAGCCTATGGTCCAGAGCAGCGTGGTGGCACCGCAAACGTTACTGTTATTGTGAGCGACACACGCATCTCATCGCCCATCTTGAGCCACTATGACGTAGCCATCGTGCTCAACCAGCCCTCGCTCGACCGCTTTGAAGAGAAGGTAAAGCCTGGTGGCATACTCATCTACGATGGTTTTGGCATCATCAACCCGCCCACTCGTAAAGACATCGACATCTATCGCATTGATGCCATGGACAAGGCTGCCGACATGAAAAACGCCAAAGTGTTTAACATGATTGTGCTGGGCGGACTGCTAAAGGTGTGTCCCGTAGTGAGCACAAACGGCTTGCATCACGCACTGTTCAAGTCGTTGCCTGAGCGCCATCATGCTATGATTCCGCTTAACATGGAAGCTGTAGAGGCAGGCATGAACATCATTGAAAAGCAAAACTAAGGTTTTCGTTTTAAAGACATCACCTTATAAACGAACAAACCGTTATCTATATATAGGCAAAAGCGAATAGTTTCATCTGCTTTTGCCTATTTTTTTGTTATCCTTCAAGGCTGAATAAGACAAAGCGTTGCATCTCAATAAGACAAAGCGTTGCATCTCAATAAGACAAAGCGTTGTGTCTCAATAAGACAAAATCTTGGACTGAATTAAACAAGACAAGACATAATAAATAAAAAAGAAACTGCCAGCAAGAGTATTCAAAACCTCTTGCTGGCAGTTTTTTATTTACTTTCTTTAGAGTTATTTCTTCTTCAGTACATACAGTTTAGCCATTTCGCCTTCGGCCTCATTGCCCAGCGAGTCGGTCATCATTATGCTTTGCGCATCCTTTACCTTATAGAAAGTGTGGTCGCCACTTGACGGGCGCACCAGCATCAGCACACCACCATCAAGCACTTGCAGCACGCCACTGGCCTCATCGTGCCCGTCTTTACGGTCGATATAATCTTGCTTCAACTCATAGGTGCTATCAGCATTAATTGTCAGTACAGTCTTAATGCCCGGGCAATCGGCAGCGGGCAGAGTGCCCTCATAGGTACCAGCTACGGCAGCCAAATCAACCGCATTATTTTCGGCAGCGCTGTCGGCAACATTTGTGGTGTCGGTGTTTGCGGCATCCTGTGCCGTCTTCTTTCCAGTGCAAGATGCCATCATAGCAAGTGCTACCAATGGCACAATCATCATATTCCTTTTCATTTCTTTTTGGGTTTTAAATAATAAAATATTGTCTATTCTTCGGCTCAATCGTTGTATTGCATTGCGCAAAAAGACATTGGCCGCCTAACACAGCACAAACCGCATTAGGCTACAAAAGTATATAAAACTTTTGGTTCAAATAAACATTCTTGTATAAAACAACAATATGTTAACATAAATAGGCTTTTGCCGCTACACCGCCATCACCATAACTCCAGCTTTACCAGCATAGCGCTAAGCGTGGGTTGCGATATATTGCAAGCATCGGCCGCCTTCGCAAAATTGCGAAAAAGGTCGATGGCCACAATGTATCTTAGCTGTTGCAGGTTCATTGCTGATACGTGTTTATAACATTTTTCAGGTCAGCAAGGCTCATCGCCCCACTCTGTCGCCACAGCTGTTCGCCCTTGCTAAAGAGCATCAGCGTGGGCACCGACTGTATGCGATATTGCTCCATCAACGCCTCGTTCTTATCAATATCAATCTTGATGATACGTAGGCTGTCGCCCATCTCCTCTTTTAGCTGTTCCAGCACGGGGTGCATCATCTTGCAGGGGCCACACCATGTGGCGAAGAAGTCGACCAATGTGAGTTGACTTCCGTTGATAATTTCATTCAGTTTTTCCATCCTTTTCATTTATTTTTTAAGTTTACAAATCATTTGTGTCATATTACCCATTGGGCAAAACACGCACCATGTGCGCGGACGATAGATAACGGTGAGCACTATGCCCACAATGAGCGAGGTGAGCATGATGCCATATCTATCTCATTGTTTATGGGTTTTCTGTTTGTTTCGCTTTTTTATTTGCCTTCAGCATCGAACAATTCTTCCAAAAACTCAGATGCGTCAGCCACACAAAGTGGGCACTCGCGAAGCACCTCTCCCGTGCCTACGCCCTTCAACAGTTTGCACTGCGTAGCACCATTGCGCTGCTGAAACTTATTCATCATCACGCGCATGCCCTTCATAGCCTTGGCTCGGTCTCTCACTGCAAGGCCGTAAACGATCCCAGCCCCTACCAGAGCGCCACACGTGCCCTCCATATTACCCATGCCAGCGGCAAAGCTGTTGCCCACATTTTTTATTGTTTCTTCATCAAGACCTGTAAAGTCGTGATACGTGCAGCACACAGCCTGTGTGCAATTGTGCGAGCCGCAAGCTTTCTTAGCGGCAGCAATATCTTTTCTGCTTTCCATATTTTCTATTGTTATTATCTTTTGCAAAGATAGTGCAAACCGAAGGCAGAATATCAAGCTTGCTTGAATATTATGCTGAGGTGTAGCCTATCTTCTGCA
>CAKQFW010000261.1 GCA_934230965.1 uncultured Prevotella sp. | reverse complement strand
TTATAGGTGCAGCGTGACTTGATGAGACCTTGAACAAGAAAGAAAACCATATTCTAACTTTGTAATGCGAACAGAAGGTGATTTTATTAAAATAAACGAATGGCTTAAACCATTGAGTTGGCTATACGGCCTGGGAGTGCGTTTCAGAAACATGCTATTCGAGACTGGCGTTCTGAAAAGCAAGACCTTTGCTGTGCCCATCATCTCAGTAGGAAACATTACAGTGGGTGGTTCTGGAAAGACACCGCATGTAGAATATCTTGTCAACTTGCTGCATAACAAGATGCAGGTGGCGGTGCTAAGCAGAGGTTACAAACGCAAAAGCCGAGGATATGTGCTGGCTCACGAAGACACACCGATGCATATGGTGGGCGACGAGCCTTACCAAATGAAGAGCAAGTTTAACGACTTGTATGTAGCTGTAGATAAAAACCGCTGCGATGGCATTACGCGTCTCACCAATGACGAGGAAACCAAGGACACAGATGTTATCTTGCTTGACGACGCTTTTCAGCACCGATACGTTAAGCCTGGTGTAAACATCTTGCTTGTCGACTACCATCGCCTTATTATCTATGATGAGCTATTGCCTGCAGGGCATCTACGCGAGCCCAAAGAAGGCAACATGGTAATTATCACCAAATGTCCGAAAGATTTGAAGCCCATGGAATACCGCGTGCTTACACGTGCCATGGAGCTCTATCCCTATCAAGATTTGTTTTTCACCACCTTGGTTTATAAAGATTTAGAAGCAGTGTTTAGCGAAAAGAAGCTCAAGCTTAGCCAGTTAGAAAAGAAAACTAACATACTGCTACTAACAGGTATCGCGTCGCCTCGACAGATGGTGTTAGACCTACAGCCCTATGGAGCACACATCGTGCCATTGACCTTTGCCGATCATCACAACTTTAAAAAATGTGATATCGAATCGATTAATGAGGTCTTTGATGCTATGCCATCACCAAAGATAATTATCACAACAGAGAAAGATAAAGCCCGACTGACTGATGTGGAGGGTTTGAACGAAGAGGTGCAAAACGCCCTTTATGCCTTGCCCATAGAAGTGCAGTTTATGCTTAATGGAAAAGAATCATTCAACAAAAAAATACTAAGTTATGTACGAAAAAATTCAAGAAACAGCATCTTGGCTAAAAGCAAAGATGACAACAAAGCCTGAAACAGCTATCATCCTTGGAACTGGTCTGGGCCAGCTTGCCACTGAAATTACTGATAGCTACGAGTTTTCTTACAAAGATATCCCCAATTTCCCCGTCAGCACCGTTGAAGGACATGCTGGAAAACTAATCTTCGGTAAGCTGGGTGGTAAAGATATTATGGCCATGGAAGGCCGCTTCCATTATTATGAGGGCTACTCAATGAAGGAAGTAACATTCCCCATTCGTGTAATGTATGAACTTGGCATCAAGACCCTGTTTGTATCAAACGCTTCTGGTGGCATGAACCCCGAATTCAAGATTGGCGACATCATGATTATCACCGACCATATCAACTTCTTCCCCGAACATCCACTGCGCGGAAAGAATTTCCCCACAGGTCCTCGTTTCCCCGATATGCACGAAACCTACGACCGTCAGCTGATAGCTCAAGCCGATGCCATTGCCGCTGAGAAGAACATTCGTGTTATGCACGGTGTATACGTTGGCGTACAAGGTCCTACCTTTGAAACACCAGCCGAATATAAGATGTATCACCGCTTGGGGGGCGATGCTGTAGGCATGAGCACTGTGCCCGAGGTTATCGTAGCACACCATTGCGGTATTCGCACGTTCGGCATCAGCGTTATCACTGATCTTGGCCTGGAAGATACTGCCGTAGAGGTAAGTCATGAAGAGGTACAGATTGCTGCCAATAATGCTCAGCCGCTCATGACCGAGATTATGCGCGAGATGATTCACCGTGCATAACAGCACTCAAAAAAATATAAATAATATTTTCACGATTAGTTTCGCATGTCAATGGCATGCGAAACTTTACTAAATTAGTAAATGACAGACATTTCTAAACTTGGAGAGTTTGGGCTTATCAGCCATCTCACAAAAGATATTAAACCACAAAACGCATCTACCTTAAAAGGCGTGGGCGACGATTGTGCTGTGCTCTCCTACCCTGACAGCAAGGTGCTCGTTACCACTGATATGCTGATGGAAGGCATCCATTTCGACCTCACCTATATCGATTTGAAGCATTTAGGTTATAAGTCGGCAATGGTAAACATTAGCGATATCTTCGCTATGAACGGCACTCCACGACAATTAGTAGTGAGCATTGCATTGAGCAAACGTTTTTGCGTAGAAGACATGGAAGAATTCTACGCTGGTTTGCGCATGGCATGTGAAAAGTGGAATATCGACATTGTGGGAGGCGACACCACCTCGTCATACACTGGTTTAGCCATCTCTATCACTTGCATTGGCGAAGCAAAACCTGAAGACATTGTCTATCGTAACGGTGCTCACGACACCGACCTTATCTGTGTGACAGGCGATTTAGGGGCTGCCTACATGGGATTGCAGCTGCTGGAAAGAGAAAAAACTGTATATTATCAACAAGTGGACGAGGCCCGAAAAAAGGGAGATAAGAAGGCATTGGAAGGTTTACAGTATTTTCAACCCGACTTTGCTGGCCGCGAATATTTGTTACAGCGCCAACTTCAACCTGAAGCTCGTGGCGATGTGTTAAAGCGTTTGCGCGAAGCTAATATTCATCCCACGTCAATGATGGACATTAGCGATGGCCTTAGTTCTGAGTTACACCACATCTGCTCTCAAAGCAATTGTGGATGCCGTATCTACGAAAAGAACCTACCCATCGACTATCAAACGGCTGTTATGGCAGAAGAGTTGAATATGAATGTAACAACATGCGCATTGAATGGTGGCGAAGATTATGAACTACTGTTC
>CAKQFW010000260.1 GCA_934230965.1 uncultured Prevotella sp. | reverse complement strand
TATCAATGGTGGGCGTAATTGGTGTGAACCGACGCATCTTTACCGCTCTGGCCGAAAAGGGCATCAGCGTGTTTATGGTGTCGCAGGCTTCGTCAGAGAACTCTACCTCTATCGGTGTGCGCGAGGTTGATGCCGACGCTGCCGTGCGCGTGCTGAACGAAGAGTTTGCCAAAGAAATTGAGATGGGCGCCATGTTCCCCATGTTTGCTGAAAGCGGATTGGCAACCATTGCTGTTGTAGGCGAAAACATGAAGCACACACCAGGCATTGCTGGTAAACTGTTTGGCACACTGGGCCGAAGCGGTATCAGCGTTATTGCTTGCGCACAGGGTGCCTCAGAGACTAACATCTCGTTTGTGGTTGACAGCAAATATCTGCGCAAAGCACTCAACGTGCTGCACGACTCGTTCTTCTTGTCTGAATATAAGGTGCTAAACCTCTTTATTTGTGGCGTGGGCACCGTAGGCGGCAAGCTCATTGAGCAAATAAAGAAGCAATATGAAGAGCTGAAACAAAACAGCAAACTGAAGCTGAACGTGGTGGGTATAGCCTCATCAAAGAAGGCTATCTTTAACCGCGACGGCTTGAACCTTGACAACTATAAAGAGGAACTGGCAGCTGCCGAACCCAGCGATGTTGAAAAGCTGAAGAACGAGGTGCTGAACATGAACATCTTTAACAGCGTGTTTGTTGACTGCACCGCCAGCCCCGACGTGGCGAACATATACCAAAACTTATTAGAGCATAACGTGTCGGTGATAGCTGCCAACAAGATTGCTGCATCGAGCGACTATGACAACTACATTCGACTGAAGCACACGGCTTTGGAGCGTGGCGTGAAGTTCCGCTTCGAAACCAACGTGGGCGCAGGATTGCCTATCATCGGCACCATTAACGACTTGCGCAACTCAGGCGACACCATCTTGAAAATTGAGGCCGTGCTGAGCGGTACGCTCAACTTTATCTTCAACGAGATTTCGGCCGACGTGCCTTTCTCTCAGGCCGTAAAACTGGCCAAAGAGCACGGATATAGCGAGCCCGACCCTCGCATCGACCTTAGTGGCATGGACGTGGTGCGCAAGCTGGTTATCTTAACACGCGAGGCTGGATACAAGGTAACACTTGACGATGTTGAGAAGCACCTCTTGGTGCCTGAACATTTCTTTGATGGCACACTCGACGACTTCTGGAACCATCTACCCTCGCTCGACGCTGACTTTGAAGAGCGTCGCAAGAAGCTGGAGGCCGAAGGTAAACGCTGGCGCTTTGTGGCTACCATGGAGCACGGACATACCTGTGTGGCACTGAAAGAGGTTGACCAAAACCACCCGTTCTATAACCTGGAAGGCAGCAATAATATTGTGATGCTTACCACCGAGCGCTATAAAGAATATCCTATGCTTATACAAGGCTATGGTGCTGGTGCCAGCGTAACAGCCGCTGGTGTGTTTGCCAATATCATGTCGATTGCAAATATCTAAAGAAGGAGGCACACACCATGAAACATATTATTATATTAGGTGATGGCATGGCCGACCATGCCGTAGAACGTTTGGGCGGAAAAACTTTGCTGCAATATGCACACACGCCCTATATGGACCGCATAGCTCGCGAGGGACGCTGCGGACGATTGCAAACGGTGCCCGAAGGTTTTCATCCTGGCAGCGAGGTGGCCAACACCGCCATCTTGGGCTACAACCTAAACGAGGTGTATGAGGGCCGCGGACCGCTGGAGGCCGCTTCAATAGGCTATGATATGCAGCCCGACGATATGGCCATGCGTTGCAACATTATCACGCTGGAAGACGGACGCATTAAAAACCACCACGGCGGACATCTGAAAACTGAAGAGGGCGACACGCTCATTAAATATCTTGACGAGAAGTTGGGCAACGACCGCATCAAGTTTATTACGGGCATACAATATCGTCATCTGCTTATCATCAAGAACGGAAACAAGCACATCGATTGTGCACCGCCTCACGATCATCCTAACGAGCCTTGGCAGCCGCTGCTGGTAAAGCCTGAAGCAGGATGGGCCGATAAGAAAGATGGCAACCGCATGACAGGACAAGAAACAGCCGACCTTATCAACGACCTTATCTTAAAGTCGCAAAAGCTGTTGGCTGAACATCCCTTCAACCGTGAACGTGCGGCACAAGGACACGACACGGCCAATAGCATTTGGCCCTGGAGCGGTGGCTATCGCCCTTCAATGCAAACCCTGCCAGAAATGTTTCCGCAGATAAAGAGCGGCGATGTCATTTCGGCCGTCGACCTCATTCGCGGCATCGGACATTATGCCGGACTGAAAAACATCATTGTTGAAGGAGCTACGGGATTGGCCGACACCAACTATGAAGGCAAGACAGCCGCCGCCATCGAAGCCTTGCGCCACGACGACTTTGTGTTCTTGCATGTAGAAGCCAGCGACGAGGCGGGCCACGATGGCGACCTCGACCTGAAGCTTCGCACCATCGAGAACCTCGACAGCCGCATGGTGGGCCCTATCTACGATGAGGTAAAAACATGGGACGAGCCTGTGTGCATCGCTGTGATGCCCGACCACCCCACGCCCGTAGAGATACGCACCCACTTGAGCGAGCCCATACCCTTTGCCATCTGGTATAAAGGTATCGAGCCTGATAGCGTTCAACAGTACGACGAAGTAAGTTGTGTAAGCGGCAGCTATGGTCTGCTCCGATTACAACAGTTTATGCAGATATTTATGATAACAAAATAAAAACAACCCACCGCCAATTTGCAAAAGCACTTCACTCCCCGCCCTAAGGGGAGGGGAAAAGCCGCATTTGCGGCTTGGGGGTGGGGCTTTAATTATGAAATACTACAGCACCAACCATAAAGCCCCGCTGGCATCGCTGCACGAAGCAGTGGTGCGCGGACTGGCACCCGACCGTGGCCTTTACATGCC
>CAKQFW010000259.1 GCA_934230965.1 uncultured Prevotella sp. | reverse complement strand
ACTGCTACAGTGGTTTCAAGAAAACGGTCGCACACTGCCCTGGCGCGAAACGCACGATCCCTACGCTATTTGGCTTAGCGAGATTATTCTTCAGCAAACCCGCATCAGCCAAGGCACCGAATATTGGCATCGCTTTATGCAAACCTATCCTACCGTTCAACACTTGGCCAACGCATCTGAAGACGATGTGTTGCGCCTATGGCAAGGGTTAGGTTATTATAGTCGTGCCCGAAATTTGCACGCTGCCGCTCGACAAATTGTTGAAATAGGACATTTTCCTAACACCTATGATGCTATCAAAAAGCTGAAAGGTGTGGGCGACTATACCGCGGCTGCCATTGGCTCTATTGCCTTCAATCTACCTGTTGCTGCTGTTGATGGCAATGTGTATCGCGTCTTGTCGCGCCATTTTGGTATCAACACGCCCATCAACACTACCGAAGGGAAGCACACCTTTGCTCAACTGGCACAATCGTTGGTACCACCACACGAGGCAGGCATCTATAATCAGGCCATCATGGACTTTGGTGCCATACAATGTACCCCACAGTCGCCACGTTGCCTGTTATGCCCGCTCAATACTACATGCCAGGCATTGCACGACGATACCATAGAGCTATTGCCTGTAAAACTGCGAAAATTAACCATTACTACGCGCCATTTGTCATACGTATATATCCGATGCCAAGGGCAAATAGCCATCCACCGTCGTGGCAAGGGCGACATTTGGCAGGGCCTATGGGAGCCCTATAATGCCACTCCCCTTGAAAAAGACGAAAAGCTATCTCTGACACAATTGTGCCAAGCGCTGTCGTTACCCAAAGAAAAGTGTAGGCCGTTGCTTCTCAAACACAACCTAAAGCACGTGCTTACGCACCGTATACTGTATGCCGATGGTTATCTTCTCGACACTCCCACTCGTCCCTCTTTGCCATCTGATTATCAATGGATAGACGAGGCCGACATCACACAATATGGTGTACCACGCCTTATACAACTGTTGTTCAACGATATCCATCTTTCATCGGTCGTGTAACCCGCTACACTCCCTCTTCGGAGCTGAACATTCAGACCGAAATATGGCATAGATCCATTTAAATTTATTTTGAACACCTACTTAATAAAAACGAATAAACCGTTTCTTGCTATTGCAATATTGCAAGAAACGGTTTATTTTTATTGTGCTCATGGCTCGTTATGCTTGTTTAATCAAGCGCTTCAGTTTCATCTTTATATGCCACGGAAGCATTTGTGCAAAAAGTTCAATCAAGCAACATCTAGCATGTGGTAAAGATAAACATAAAGACAGAGAAAAACCCTCATATTACTATCTCTTTTATTGTTTAAATTTGATATAACGTCAGTTAAACAATGATAAAATTTGACGATGGGGGGGGGAAAAAAAACGTTGTAACTTTTTTTTCTTACATTTGCAGCCCACAATTTAATTCTCTCATAAAGAGACCAAAAAACAGAATTGCGATACCCCTTAAGGGGGGACGATAAATTGAAGAATACTTTAAAATAAATTGAAGAATACTTTAAATTGGATATAATATAATTGAAAAGAACTGCTTTGGTGTTATCATTCAACTCCAACAACAAATATAATTAACATAATACAAGAACTATGTACAAGAAAAGTTTAAAGTTTTTGGGGGTTATGTCTAAAGATATAACCAAATCATTAACAGCTGCCACACTTGTGGTAACATTTTCTACCTCTGTTTCCGCTCATACGCAAACAGCCACTCACCCTGTATCGGAAGTTCTCTCAAAACAAGCCGATAACATCGTCATGCCAATAGCCACTAACGAAACTAACAATCAAGGTTTTAAAAACCTTGATGATGTAACAGGTTTGACGATAGACCAAATTATGGCGAACAAGGTAACATCAGGTACCTTCCCTGATAACGATATGAACAAAATTTTCTTCCTCTACAACGTGCAGACAAGAAAGTTTATCAATGCAGGAGGACCTTGGGGCACACACATTTCTTTAAAAGACTATCCTCTTTCGCTGTGGGCGAATACCAACACCTACACACTCTCTGATGGAACCAACACAGAGTTGATTGACTTTGAACAAAACATGGACACTGGGCATGGTAAATACATTGGATGGGTGGGAGCCAAAGATGCCAATAACAGTGAAAATTCCAGTGATCATGGTATCTTCATCGATCGCTCGAAATCAGACCCAAGCCACTACGGTTGGGTCTTTGAGCCGATTGAAGGCGATATGAAAAATACATATAAAATATATACATACCCAACCAAAACCCCTAATGCTACGAGCACAAAACAATATCTTTGTGCCAAAAAAGGTGCCATAGACCAACAGAAAAACTGTGAAGCGCTTAGTTCATCTACTATCGAAAGAGAGGGTCTTGAAGGCTACGACCATTGGCGTGTGATGTCAATGCAGCAGATTTCTGACCTTCTAATGAAAAGTTCAGATAACATGACCAGCGCATTAGATTTGTCTTATAGGCTTGATTGTCCAGGCTTCTCACGAGGCGATAAAAACATCGTCAGTTGGAAGTTAAGTAAAAACTTTGCCATAGGAACAGATAATGGTGATGGTATACGTTTCGGTTTAGAGAAGTTGTATAACAAAACCCCAAAGGCAGATAAAGAAAATTATGATGTTGTTTTTGTCGCAACAGGAGCAAGTGAAAAACGTTTAGATATGATTCCTGGATTTGATCAACCAAATGAAAGATATGCCGTTGATGTTTTAGATAAACAAGATATTAAAGATCAAAATGTTGTTATTATCGGTGGAGGTCTTACTGGTTGTGAATTAGCTTATGATCTTGCTAGAAAGAATAAAAAAGTTTCTGTCGTAGAAGCACTTCCTACTATTATGAACGTAGAAGGTTTAGCTGCGCCAAATTATAATATGCTTGTTGAATTGATGGAATATTATCATGT
>CAKQFW010000258.1 GCA_934230965.1 uncultured Prevotella sp. | reverse complement strand
TTCGTGAGAAGATGCCAGGATAAAGATGCCCCGTAACGCCCAATAACATAGCCTGAGGCCCCAATGCTAACCATGAAATAACCGCACAATAGATAAGCACCTCTATGATAACGATCTTTAAGCCGAACACTTGTCTATACTGTAGTTTGTGTTTTTTGAGCAGAAATAGGTACAACTCGCTTTTATAAACCGCTCCAAAAGCCATTGCAAGCAACAAAATCCACACTATAACTGGCGATGTGAGATTGGATATGAAATGTCCAAACAGCCATCTTATGCCATCACTACTTAGTAGCGAGTGTATAGATGTATCAGCAAACACAGAAGTAATGACCCACGACAAAAACGCCACCACCCCTTGACAGAGAACAAGCATTGTTGCCACGAGGCCAAGTATATGTTTATAACGTTTTGTCAGCCAACGTTTTTGCTGCAGTATCTTTTCTTTCATACCTAATTTAATGCCCCCAAAAACATTATTCATCATCGGCTACAAGATTATCAACATCAAGCAGATGCAGTTCGAAGGCGCGCACCACGAGGCGAGTAGCATTAATGCCCACTCCCCCATTACCATTAGGGAAAAGGCGCTGCACCAGTTCATTTTGGCGTTTCTCCAAACTTTTTACGCCGAAAGGCATACCTTTGAGGTTAGCTATTTGATCTTTGGTATAGCCCAAAGCCAAATGTCGCAGAAACCGTTCATCATATTCGTCGAGCTCATATTCGATGATAGCTTCTTGATGTTCAATAGTTTTATTCACACTTTGCTTAAAGCGTTCTACAATTTTTGCCAATATAGGCTGATTAAAAACCATGTGTTTACCTTGCATCACGCTTGCCACATCGCTGCGTGTAAGCATTTCGCCCGACTTAAGTATGATGCCATCACAGCCTGCATCTAGAGCATCTACCCAGAGCTTTTCGTTCAATATCTCACCCGTAAATATCAGCACCTTTACCTGTGCATAACTATCTTTGATGTGTCTGCAAATCTCTACGCCCACAGTGGTAGAGCCCCCCAGCCCCAAGTCAAGCAATACGAGATCTGGCAATTGTTTTTTTAGCAATCGCCAAAACTCAATCTCATTGCTTGCTGTTCCTATGATGTCGGCTTCAGGAATGTCGCTTTTCAATATTCCTTCAGTGCCTTTCATTTCAAGAGGCACATCCTCTACTATGATAACTTTGAATTTTTCCATATCTTACTAGTAATTATTATTTCAATTATTGTATTATTATCGTCTGCTCTTCTGGCTTGAATACCGCATCCACGAGCATTCGTTAGTTCGCCACACTCACGTATAATTTGCCTACATATAAGCCATCTGAAGTCAATCGTAGCAGGAGTGAATAGTTCAGACAGTTGTTGAGAGGTAAGCGGTAGCGTGCTAATGCAAGTTGTAAGCATTACATATTTATTATTAGGCATAGGCGTTACTGTGAACGACAGTTTATCATCGCCCGCCATTCGTCTAATCATTGTCAGCACATCGCTCAGCAGCTCATAGTCGATTAGTGGTCCTATATGTATCTGTCGCATCGCTTGCTCGCTCAATACGCCAAACAGTTTTTGATAATATTTAGCAATCTCATTGATAGCATCCAGGTTTTTATCAGCATCGTCTACCAGCTGCATGATACGCGACGGATAATACATTGTTTCATGCTTTAGCGTAGATAAACAGTTGTCTAACACATTGTTACTGATATATATATTATCTTTTTCGTAGCTCAGGCGTTGTAGCTTATCACAGGCCAAAACCATTTTTTCTTTTCTGGCATTTTGTTCTTTGATAGCCGCTTCTAATGCCGATGTTATTCGTTTTACAATATTGTCAAGTTGCAATAACAGTTTATTGTTTCTCGACATGTTAGGCAGTGGGCCCCACAACTGATTTATTTGAGATAGTTTATCGTCTAAACGCATCTCAGAGAGCAGCACCTCATTAATTTGTTTCACCCTGTCTACGCCATAGCGGTAATATAACCGGTAGCGATAATATAAGAAATAATAGGCCGGAATAATGCCTAAGAGCAAGAGAACAAGCAGAATGATCGCTACATTCTTGTTCGTCTCCATCTTCTTCATCATCTTTACATAGTCGGGCAACGAGCTGTCGGCACTACTGGCATTAAACAATCGGGTATACACCTTATTATTATATTGGTAAACGTCCCATTCATGCAAGGCCAGTGCTGCCACAGCACTTTCGTTACGCATATCTAGAATGATGTTGAAGTTTACTGGCACTTTATTGTTGAACCACAAAAGTTCGGCAGCCATCGAAGCGTCATTATCATAAGGCTGTAGTAGCAGTTTGCTTTTAGGATACAGTGTTTTATAATAACTGTTTAAGCAGAGCCTACAACTATCGGCATAGCGCAGCGCATCTCGATACCGTTCGGCTACGTTACTGAAATAGGCACTGTCGGCATATTGGCTTGCCCTTACCACCCAAACATTGTCACCCTGAGTTGCATATGTACACATTGAGCTACATAACATCAGGGCCATAAATGCCCGCTTTATACCTTTAGGTAAACGGAAGAAGATGCGAGTGCCCACGCCTTTCTGGCTTTCAACGCCAATGTAGCACACATTAAAGCGTGCGCTAGTTTTTTTATATTTTTCAATAATGCCCTTACAGTTCATCAAGCCAAAGCCGTGCGACTGTTGTTTTACATCGTTGCGTTGTTGTCTATCGGCACTGTTGCCAGACATTGCTTCGTCAGTAATTACCTTGTTCATAAACAGTTGCGCCACCTGTTCTTGGTTCATTCCCTCGCCATTGTCGCATACCGATATCTCTATGTATTGGTCGGTGGCAATGCTGTTAACTGTAACGCATCCACCCTGGGGGGTATGCTTTTTCGCATTTTCCAGCATTGTGTTCAGCATAAAGAGGGTGAGCACTTTATCAGCTTTCACCACATGGTCAGAAGCCACTATCTTCAGTGCCACC
>CAKQFW010000257.1 GCA_934230965.1 uncultured Prevotella sp. | reverse complement strand
AAGGCCATGACCCAAAACATGGCCAAGACGTTGCTTGTGGCTGTTACTCTATCGGCAGCAACACACTCAGCCACTGCAACAACCCGCACATTTGATGAAGCCTCGGCTAACAATAGCATGAAAGATGCTGCAAGTAACGCATCGGGGTTCAGAAATCTCGACGATGTGGTAGGCTTAACATTAGACCCTGTGAAGGAGAATGCGGTAACTGCTGGAACCTATCCTGAAAACATGGACAAAATTTTCTTCCTGTATAATGTGAAGACAGGAATGTTTATCAACACAGGAGGATATTGGGGCACCCATATCTCATTAAAAGATTATCCTATATCGCTATGGGTAAACACCAATAGCAAATATGGAGACTCAACCATCGAACTGGCACAGAACTTGGATACAGGCATAGGACACTTATTAGGATGGGTGGGCGGTACCGACACCACCCAACCTGACAATGGCGTATTTATTGACCGTCGCAATGACGAAAACACACATTATGGCTGGACTTTTGAACCTCTGAATGATGCCAAACATACGTATAGAATTTATACCTATGCAACCAATAATCCTACCACATCAGGTGACTCGCAAAGTCCTAAATACTACCTTTGTGCAAACAAGGGTTCTGTAGACCAAGACAAGAACTGTTTGGCTGTAAACACCACTACGATCAACGATCAAGGTCTTTCTGGCTACGACACATGGCGCATCATGTCGAGGCGACAGATTTTCGAGTTGCAAAAGTTAAACTCGGATGACATGACAAGCCCTCTTGATGTGTCGTACAAGCTGAAGTGTCCTGGCCTCTCGCGTGGAAACAAAGATATCGACAAATGGAAGATTAAAACCTTCGGAGGCAACGGCGGTGTGCGCTATGGCCTTGAAAGAATGTATAACAAGACCAACAAGGTGACATCTAGTGGCACTTCTGATACCTATGATGTAGAGAACATAAAGAATAACCCTTATACTTTTGACGGTACTAAATATACCGATAAGAACAATTATTTGCGCCACATGGCAAAATACTTCTGCATAGACGCTAAGAACATACGCGGTGCGATTTATCAAGATGTAAAGGTGTTGCACAGCGGTTCATACATTGTTGAATGTAAAGGTTACTCAAACACGCCCAAGGCAAAACTGTTTGCTGTGCGTCTTGACAAAGATGGCAATGAGGTTGCACGCACTGTGCACCAAACGGTGCTCAGCCAGGTATCATATATGTCGGAAGCTGAAAAGGAAGCTCTGCATGTTGACGAACAGAACATGGACTATGCTGGAAAAGAGTTTTACGGCTCGCGCAAATATATCAACTCGGTACTGGTACAAATTCCGGAACAGGCCGACGGCAATTATGGATACATACGCTTTGGCATGCTCGTGGGCGATGATCAAAACGACGCCCAACCTGTTGATGGCGAATGGACCGTGTTTGACGACTTCCGCTTGCTGTATGCCAGCAGAACAATTGACGAAGACCTTATTCTTGATGAAGACCGCTCTGACTTGAGTTATCTCACCACCTGTAAAAACAACTATAAAAACAAGGTGCTACACCTTAAAAAGAGTTTTACACGCGATAAATGGAACTCGATTGTGCTGCCCGTTAAACTCACCCGCGACCAGTTTCGTCAGGCTTTCGGCGCTAACGCAAAACTGGCTAAACTGACATCGCTTACCAGCGATGAGATACAGTTTACATCGATCGACATGAATAGCATGACCACTAACGATGTGGTGCTGGATGCTTACACGCCATACATCTTCTTCCCTACAAAGTATATTGCGAAGAATGAAACACCTGCTTATAAAGCGCTGCTCACCGAAACAGGCACTGAAGCAAAGTCGCACGAGTTGGTGATTTCAGATAACCACATCGAGATTCCGAACATAACGTTTGAAATGAATAGTAAAAACGAAAACGATCTGAGCAATATCGACACTGACACGTGGACAACCAAAAAGATGTATAGCGTAGGGGGCAACGGAACAATGAAGGCTCACGGAACATTTGTACGCACCTTCGGTACCGATGCAGAACAAGACCTGAAAGATCCAGAATCATCTACTTACGGCGAATTTACTATCAAGAACCACGAGTTCTTTACTGGTCGCGATAACCTGATAAAGAGTTTCTTCTTTTATGAGGGCAATATGTACTATTCAAACAACCGTCCGCATGGATTGCGTGGTTTTAATTGCTGGTTCAAGCCTACAGGTGGTACGCTTGTACAACAACCTATACGTCTGTATCTGGATGGAGTGGCCAATGGCACTACTACCAACATCAATACAGTGCTTGACTTTGAGAAACAAAATATCACTGGCAAGGCCGTTAAGGGTATCTTTAACCTAAACGGACAGCGCATTAGCGATAAGGCTGACACCACAGGCCTGCCCGCTGGTATGTATATCGTAAACGGCAAAAAATGCATCATAAAATAGCCTCATCAGTAACAAATAATAAAAAATATAACAATGAAAAAGATATATACAAAGCCACAAATGGTGATGGTGGCTGCTGAATCTACCGAACTGTGTGCCGCCTCTGGCCCATCATGGCACGTTGATTGTAAAGGCGAACATGATACACCAAGCTCAAGCGATCCCGACTATGGCGATATTATCTACGACCAAGGTGAGGGCTCAATTATTGGAAACGATCCCTTTAAAGAAGATAATTGGTAACCCCAAGTACGCTCAATAACAAAAAAGCGCCGCATAGCACCTTTTTTACAAAGCGCTATGCGGCGATATTGTTTTATATATCAAGCACAAAGAAACACATTATTTTCAAATCCAAACCAACTTTTGAAGAAAATTGTATCAAATCCAAACCAACTTTGGAAGAAAATCGCATCAAATCCAAACCTACTTTGAAGAAAATCGCATCAAATCCAAACCTACTTTGAAGAAAATCACATCAAATCCAAACCTACTTTGAAGAAAATCACATCAAATCCAA
>CAKQFW010000256.1 GCA_934230965.1 uncultured Prevotella sp. | reverse complement strand
TTTGGTGAGGCTTATGATGGTAAAACTATTAATGTAAACTTGGGTGACGAGTTTACTGCTCCTACAGCAACCCTTACTCCCAATATAGAGGGCGAAACAATTAAATATTCTTCAAACAAACCAACTGTCGCAACTGTAGATGAGACTACAGGTGCTGTTACAATTGTTGGTGCTGGTACAACAGTTATTACAGCTGATTTTGCTGGTGATGATACTTATGCTGCCTCTAAAGCTTCATATACAATTAATGTAATAAAAGTGATTACATCAATTGCTGACCTTAAAAAACAAGAACTTGATAAGACAGAAAAAAGCTTTACACTGAAACTTACCGATGCGGTGGTATCTTATGTGCATGGTGCTAATGCATACATAGAAGATGCAAGTGCTGGTATATTAGTGTATTTGGAAGGAAAACAAAAGTTAGTTGCGGGCCAAAAGTTTAATGGTCTTGTAGATGTTGTAGCTCAAACTTATTATTCTCTTCCTGAGATTACATCTTGGACTCCCTCTGCATCGATGACAACTGAAACTGTTACAGAACTTCCTCTTCAAGTTGTTACAGTGGAAGAATTGAATAACAATTACAAAAAGTATGAAGGTCGTCGTGTAAAGGTTTTAGGAGCAACAATCACTACGGATTTTAGCAAAGGTCAATCAGGTAAGATTTCTCAAAATAGTTCGTCAATAACTTTGCGAGCTGGTGTTAACACCATAAAAACAACTCGCAATGATATTGTTAATGTTATTGGTTTCCCCAGCATTTACAATACAGGAAAACAATTAGCTATTTGGGAGCAGTCAGCAATAGAGGTTATTAAGACCGAAACCCTCACCACTTCAGCTGGCGGCTACGCCACATATTCAGCCGACTACGCTGTAAATTATAGCGAGTTGGGTCTTACAGCTTACACCCTTACCGTTGATGAGAGTAAGAAAACGGTTACTGCCAAAGAGTTTACGGGCGTTGTGCCTGCTGGTGGGGCCGTGCTGGTAAAGGGCACTGAAAGCACAGCATATACCTTGACACCCGCTACTACTGAGGGCGATGCTACCTTTACTACCGCTCTTAAGACGGGCGCCACAACAGCCGACGGCACACAGTATGGCTTCACTTCTAAGTCTGGCACTCCTGCTTTCGCACAGGTAGTGTCAGGTCAGGCCATTCCCGCCAAGAAGGGTTACATCGTGCTGAGTGGTGCTTCTGCTGCTAAGTATTCAATCTGCTTCGGCGATGAGGCTACTGGCATCCAGACCATTGAGGCTGCTTCGGCTGCTAACGCCGCCATGTACAACTTGGCTGGTCAGCGCGTAGACAAGGCCTATAAGGGCATCGTGATTGTGAACGGCAAGAAGTATCTGAACAAATAATCGCTCACAGAGCAATAAAGTGATAACAGGTTTAACATTTAAAAAAGAAAAAGCTATGTTGAAAAAATATATCCAACCACAAACCGACACCGTAAAGGTGCAGGCACAAGAAATATTGGCAGGCAGTGATTTGACAATTCAGGTCTTGCCTTCTGACGACCCAGATGGAACCATCACCAAAGATGAGATGGAGTCAAAGTTCAACCACTATGACGTGTGGGAGGACTAATCAAACCTCGACTACTATTTTTATGAAATAGAAGTAAATAATATGTTTTTTGAACCGCAGTTGCTGTGAAGCAGCTGCGGTTTTTTCATGCCGTAAACTATAGTAGGACGGTGGTCTCCGTGCCACGTCCTCCCTGATTAGAAAACGAATACGGATAGAACTGATATTACTATTATATCAGGGCTTTCACAAAAACATACAAAACCCCCTATCTATTTACCGAGTCTTCGACTTGCTTTCCCTTCAGCTAAAGTCTTACGAGAGCAAGCTCTCTCCAACTTTATCTGAATGTAAAGCAGTGGCACAATGTGCCACTCGGTAAATATATAGGGAAAAAACATAAAAAACATTCAGATGTTCGCAAACTATTCGAATATCATATACAATATATAGTTATCTCTATCATATACAATATATAGTTATCTATATCATATACGATATTTAGTTATTTATCTAATGTTTTTTAATCAGGGAGGACGTGGCACGGAGGCCACCGTCCTACTATCGTTAGCAAGGCCATTCACTCCCCTCCATACGGGGAGGGGGAAGCCGCGTGGGCGGCGCGGGGGAGGGGCCTCTCTTTTTCTTTTACGGTATGATGGGGATGCGGCGAAAAATGTATAACTTTGCAGTTGGCTTTTAATATTGAAGCCAGTAATAAAGTTGAGCGGAGAAGGACGTTTGTCTTGTTACATTATAGTAATATAGTGTTAACAATGGTAATCTCCTTGTCTCTTGTTCTTTTGTTTACTGGCAGCATGTTAGAGACATGCGAAACGTGAGAAAGATTACATAAACCCTTGCAAAGATGTCGGGAAACAGTTTTACATTTAAGCAATTTGTGATACAGCAAGAGCGGTGCGCCATGAAGGTGGGCACCGATGGCGTGCTGTTAGGGGCGTGGGCGCAAGGCGGCACACGCATACTGGATATTGGTACGGGCACGGCGCTGGTGGCGCTGATGCTGGCGCAACGCTTTCCTGATGCCCATATAACGGGCATTGACATTGATGGCGAGGCTTGCCAACAGGCACGCGAGAATGTGGCCGACACGCCTTTTGCCGATAGGGTAGAGGTGGTGCACCAAGAGCTTCAAGCCTTTATGCCACAAGAGGGTGGGCTGTACGACTGCATTGTGTCGAACCCGCCCTACTTTCATAACAGCCTAAAGAACCCCGACGAGCGCCGCGCCCAGGCTCGCCATACCGACGCGCTGCCCATCAACGCTCTGTTTGCCCATAGTCGCCGACTGCTCACGCCCACGGGCACCCTCAGCATTATTGTGCCCACCGACAATGCCGAATTATACCTTTCTGAAGGCTACTTGCATGGCTTCAGCCTATGCCGCCGCTGCGATGTGCGCACCACACCTCGCA
>CAKQFW010000255.1 GCA_934230965.1 uncultured Prevotella sp. | reverse complement strand
TCCTGAACCTTAACGAGCCTTGCAAGATTGAGGACACATCATGGATTCACCCCACAAAATATTGTGGCGTGTGGTGGGAGATGATTGCTGGCGGACGCCAGTGGAGCTACACTAACGATCTGCCTTCTGTGCATCTCGATAACCTCGACTATACCAAGTGTAAGCCTCACGGACAGCATCCCGCTAACACGGCTAACGTGAAGCGCTATATCGACTTCGCTGCCAAGAACGGCCTTCAGGAGGTGCTGGTTGAGGGCTGGAACATAGGTTGGGAAGACTGGTTTGGTCATTATAAGGATTATGTGTTCGACTTCCAAACTCCTTACCCCGACTTCGATATCGAGGAGCTGAACCGCTATGCTCACGCTAAGGGCGTGAAGCTCATGATGCACCACGAGACCAGCGCCTCTACTATCAACTATGAGCGCCATCTGGAGAAGGCTTACAGCCTGATGAACAAGTATGGCTATGACGCTGTGAAGAGCGGCTATGTGGGCGACATCATACCGCGTGGCGACTATCACTACTCTCAGTCGACCAACAACCACTACCTCTACTGCATACAAGAGGCTGCTAAACACCACATTATGGTAAACGCACACGAGGCTGTGCGCCCCACTGGCCTGTGCCGCACATGGCCTAACCTGGTGGGTAACGAGTCGGCTCGCGGTACCGAGTATGAGGCTTTTGGTGGTAGCGCCGATTATCATACCCTCATCTTGCCCTTCACCCGTTTGCAAGGTGGCCCGATGGACTACACCCCTGGTATCTTCGTAACCAAGATTAGCGAGTGGAACCCCAACAACACATCGTTTGTACACACCACGCTGTGCGGACAGTTGGCGCTATACCTCACCATGTATAGCCCGCTGCAGATGGCTGCCGACCTGCCCGAACACTATGAGAAGTATGACGATGCTTTCCAGTTCATTCGCGACGTGGCTTGCGACTGGGACGACTCGCGCTATCTTGAGGCCGAGCCCGCCAAATATATCACTGTGGCACGTAAGGCAAAGGGCACCGACAACTGGTTTGTAGGTGGCAAGTGCGATGCCGATGGCCATAAAACACGCCTGAAGCTCGACTTTCTGGATAAGGGTAGCAAGTATGAGTGTGCTATCTATGCCGATGCTCCTGATGCTTCTTACGACAAGAACCCCCAGGCATACGTTATCACTCACCGCACGGTGAAGAAGGGCGACGTGCTGAACATCAATCAGGCTCCTGGTGGCGGTTTTGCTATTAGCTTGATGAAAAAATAATGACCTAACAGGTTATATGTAATAAAAAATATATATCTTTGTAGGCAAGTAGAGAAGCAAACAGTGCTTTTCTGCTTGCCTTTTTTATTTATATTTATCGAATTAACCAACCAAATAACCAATTATGAGAAATTTTAAACGCACCTTTTCCTTCGTTACATTGCTCATCATAGCAATAGGTATGGCCCAAGCCACACCACGCAGTGTGCAGCAAGCCAAGAAGATAGCTCAGCAACATGCGCTGAAGATGGGCATCGCTCTACAGCCCGATGGCCTGACACAAAAGGCTGTGAAGGCGCGCAAGATAGCAGCGGCTCCTGGCGCACAGCCCACCGCCGACAGCTATTATGTGTTTGAAAATGGCGACGACCGTGGCTTTACCATCGTCTCGGGCGACGACCGCTTGCCCGATATCCTGGGCTACAGCCTCACGGGCAGTTACAACATGAGCCGTCAGCCCGATGGCTTTGTCTACTACATGCGCTCATTTGAAGAGCTGGCCCAGCGTGTGGCTCAGGGCGACGACCATGCACTGGGCACGGTGTGCGAGGCCGAGGCGCTGCGTGCATCAGCGTATCAGCAGCCCACTGTGGCACCACTGTTAGGTGATATAAAGTGGAACCAGGGTTGGCCCTTCAATGCTTTCGTTCCTATGTTTGATGGCACAAACCTTAGCGCTACGGGCTGTGTGGCTACGGCTATGGCACAGGTAATGATGTATCATCGTTGGCCCGATGTGCTCAAAGCTGATATTCCAGCCTACACCACGAGTACCTACAACCTAAACGTAGAGGGCATAGCCGCTGGCGAAAAGATTGATTGGGACAATATGCTGCCGCAATATCTTGAGGGCCAATACTATGATGAAAATGTTGAAGCCGTGTCAAAGTTGATGCAGATGTGTGGTGCTGCCGTGACGATGGATTATGGCCCATCATCGGGTGCTTGGGTTTCTGCCTACACCATGACCCACTTTTTTGGCTACGACCCACACACCACCATGACCGTGGGCCGTGCTGGCGTAACGTTAGAACAATGGGTTGATGCTATTGATAACGACCTACAGGCGCAGCGCCCCATCTTGTATTGTGGCTATAGTTCGGATGGCGGACACCAGTTTGTGCTTGATGGTGCCGATGGCCGTGGCCTCTACCATGTTAATTGGGGATGGGGTGGCTATCAAGATGGCTACTTTGATATCTCGATACTGAACCCCGCAAAGGGAGGAACAGGATCGGGCATGGCTGCCGATGGCTATAACACTTATAATAGTATGATTATTGGTTTGCAGAAAGATAATGGCATTATTGATACTGATTTGCCCGAGTACCCAATCTTGTCTGTTGATAAATGGAGTGATGAAGCTCATTTCAATATTACCACCACCCGAGCCAATGCTCAGCAGCCCTTTACCTGCGATGTTAGAATGACCTTTGGCAATCTTGTCTCAAACGAAGTGCTTGGCGTGTCGATGGCTTTTGGTGTGAAAGATGCTCAGGGGCAGCTGGTGCCCATATCTCCCATTGAGACCTCTGATATCTCGGCACCTGAAGGCACCATTATGTATGGCGCACCTTACGAGCATGTGTTCGATTATGTGTTCCCCGTGGGGCGCACCGTTATCTATGGCATTTACAAACCACAGGGCAGCCATCAGTGGAAACTTTGCCAGCAGTCGGTAGCCCCTATCGTGGTAGATGCCACCGCCACCACGCTCACCATACAGCCTACGCCTCTCACCGCTACACTTGAGTCTGG
>CAKQFW010000254.1 GCA_934230965.1 uncultured Prevotella sp. | reverse complement strand
CCGCGAGATAGGTCAATACAAGAAAGAGCACAATATGACGGTGCTGCAGACCTCACGTTACAACGAAATTCTTGACAAACGTGGCGCGCAAGGCTCACTCTGCGGCATGGATTCTGAATTCATCAAAGCAGTATTCGAGCAAGTGCATGAAGAGTCGGTACGTCAGCAAATGGAAATCATTAACCAATAAGCTTACATCAATAAGCCCAAACGATATAATTCAACATTCATGAAGATATTAGTATTAGGTGCAGGCAAAATGGGAAGTTTCTTTCTCGACCTTCTCAGCTTCGAGCACGAGACGGCCGTCTACGAGAAAGACCCCATGCGCATGCGCTTTACCTACAACTGCCAGCGCTTCACCAAGCCAGAAGAGATAGAAGAGTTTAAGCCTCAACTGGTGATTAATGCCGTAACCGTAAAATATACCGTTGCAGCATTTAAAGAGGTATTGCCCTACCTTACCGACGATTGCATCATCAGCGACATTGCCTCGGTAAAGACAGGGCTGAAAGCCTTCTACGAAACCACTGGCCACCCCTACGTGTCTACCCACCCCATGTTTGGCCCCACCTTTGCTAATCTTAACCAGCTGAGCGAAGAAAATGCCATCATCATCAACGAGGGCGACTACATGGGGCGCATCTTCTTCCGCGACCTGTATAGCAAGTTAGGACTTAATATCTACGAATATTCGTTTGACGAGCACGACCGCACCGTGGCCTACTCGCTTAGCATACCATTTGTTAGCACCTTTACGTTTGCTGCCGTTATGAAGCACCAAGACGCCCCTGGTACCACCTTTAAGCGGCACATGCAGATAGCCAAAGGCGTATTGAACGAAGACAATTATCTTTTACAAGAAATATTGTTCAACCCTTACACGCACGACTCGGTGGTGCAGATACGCACCGAGCTGAAAGAACTGTTAGAGATTATCGACAACAAGGATGCCGAAGGCATGCGTAAATATCTGAAGAAGATACGTAACAACGTAAAAAGCGACATTGAAATAAATAGGCAGTAGTAGATGCGAGCTACTACTGTCTGATAAACTGCTTACGGCTTTAGGGCTATTGAGCGAGCTGACGCATCACCGTGTTCATCTCGTCAGACATAGCCCTAAAGCCGTTTTCGTTTCCGCAAACATGCAGTAGCAGCTCGTCAAGCGTTTCAAAATCGCCATCAAGCACGCAACCATGCACCAACAGGTTCAGATGCTGTGTGAGCAAACGCAACAACGACACTTGGTTCAGCGCACAATGGCTCTCAGGCTTCATGCGCAAACCTTTAGCATACGAGCGCATCACCAAACGCACCAGCAAACGTATTGTTTGTTCATCAGACACTACAACCACGCCCTCGCCCTTCGCGCAAGTAGCCAAATGCTCTTGAACCTTAGGCATACCACCTGCAAGCAGCGCCTCAAAGTTGCGTTTATATTCGTTTACCATAGCCTCATACAGTGCATCGCTGGCACAAGCCACACGCATATACTGAGGAATATCGGCTTGCTCGCCACACTCGCGTTGCACACGAGCCACAGCATCGTCTACATTCTCGTAAGCCAGCTGGGCCATGGTATAAAACATTTGGTCGAAAAAGGTGGTGCCCACCTCACCATAGCAGTCGAGCATGGCTTGTTTCACATTCTTGGGTTTCAGCTTTTCTTGCAAATCGGCATCGGCGTATGCCTCGTCCAGCACACCCGTCATATAGGCTTCAAAGAAAGCTCGCACATAGGTGGTCATCACGCTATAAAGGTTCATCTTGCCTTGTTCTGTTGCTTTGGTCATCGTTGTATTGTTATTGTTTTTCATTATTTCTGCTTGTATTTAGGTGCACCATGCACATAATATTAAGGTGCAAAGTTAAGAAAAAAAGAGGAATTGCACCTATACAATTCCTCTTTTTACGTTTTATTATTACTGGCCGTGCAGCTAATCATCACACGGCACACTCCCCTACTATTTATTCATAGCGAATGGCCTCGATGGGGTCAAGGTTTGCCGCCTTCTTGGCAGGATACCATCCGAAGAACACGCCCGTAAACGTACATACGGCAAAGCTCATGATGATGCTCCACGGCTGAATGTAGATAGGCCAATGGGCAATAACGTTGATGGCATAAGATGTACCCACACCAAACAACACGCCTATCAATCCGCCTGTTACGCTAAGCAAGATGGCCTCTATCAAAAACTGGTTCAGGATATCAATGCCACGAGCGCCCACACTCATACGCAAACCTATCTCGCGCGTACGCTCAGTAACGCTCACATACATAATATTCATGATGCCAATGCCACCCACTATCAGCGAGATGCCTGCCACACAACCTAACAAGATGGTAAGCATATCGGTGGTAGAGTTCAGCATGCTGGCCAATTCTTCTTGCGAACGTATATTAAAATCGTCAGCATCGGCCTCAGTGGTCTCGGTAGCCGCCTTCAGCTTATGCGTGCGACGCAATATGGTGGTTATCTCCTCGGTGGCCTGATCGGTCACGCCCTCAGTAATGGCCGAGCAAGTAATACCTCCAAGATAGGTTTGCGCCAAGATACGCTTCATCACTGTTGAATAGGGCGCCAAAGCAAGGTCGTCTTGGTCCATACCCATTGAGTTGTAGCCTTTCTTCTTCAGCACGCCTACCACACGAAACGGAATGCTGTTGAAACGCACCACGCGGCCCACAGGGTCAGAGCCATCGGGGAAAAGATTGTCAACAATGGTTTGTCCTAACACGCACACCTTAGCGCTGGCCTTAATGTCGGCCTCAGTAAACATTTCGCCATTGCTTACCGATAGCTGGCGTATGTCAAGATAGTCGAGATTTACGCCATAGATGCTCGAGGGTGTATTATTGTTACCATAAATCCACTGTCCGCTACTGTTTACCGTGGGACTAATGCCTTTAATATAGTTACATTCGTCTTTCAGCGCCTCATAGTCGGTCAGCTTTAAGGTCTCCATCGACGATGCATCCTGGCGCACACCACCAGGTCCACGGTCGGCACCCGGACTAATCATAATCATATTCGAGCCCATCTCAGC
>CAKQFW010000253.1 GCA_934230965.1 uncultured Prevotella sp. | reverse complement strand
AGATATACCTGCTATCGTGTTGTTTTCAAGGAAAAACTCTACGTTCGTTTTATCAGGGTAGAGCAAATTGTCGTATATTCCCTTGTTGGCATCATACTGATTATATAGTAAAACTACTTGATACTTCGTATCTGAAGACAGCTTAGGACTTAACACAACGTTAGTCACCATGCCATCGTCCAAACGGATACCTGTCACAGAATCTACTATAACCTCATCCTTAGCCTCATCATAGAAAAGTCCCTTAACTACAGCGTTAGCTGCATAAAAACCATCAAAAGTTTTCAAGCCTAACTTCAGTTGGGTTCCACTACTTCTACCAGTGCCACCAACAGCCTCCACAGAAACCAATTGGCAGTAAAACCCTCTTTCCAAGTTTTTCTCATCATAAGTAAAATGATAGTTGTCACTGGCCACTCGCCCGTAATACTCCGCAGGCATCAGCCCGGTACGCTCACCATCAGGAGTTTTGTAACGTACCCTAAACTCATAATTTCCCTCTAGAGGGAACAAACTACGATTAAATTCTATTTTTTGTCCATACACCCAATCTTTCTTGATATCAATTAATTTCTCTTCTTGGGTATCTTGGTTTACAAGATATAACCTCAAGTCTACAGGATCGGTATTCTTATTGGCATAATTGTAACCGATGCCAATGGTAGTCAGATTGGTATAGTTAGGCACAAGATTATAGCCCCTTTCCTTTACTTCGTCACTCACATTTTGCCATGTATATTTCAAGTATGCCAAATCAGAACCATCAAGAATAGGATAGTTAGGCTTCTCCTGCACATCTATATAGAAGTCTTTTGCCAAAGATACCGACTGCTCATTCTCTGGCAGCTCTATCTTATAGCGACCAGCAGGCATAGAGAAACCGTTGTCCACATTCTTTGGAACAAACTTTTCTATATGAGTGGACGTATAGTCGTCATAAATATGAGTAAAAGAAAAAGAGTTCTGGCTATTGGCACCAGAATAAGCACCGTAAACTCTATTTGTCTCCACATTTCTAAACAGCAAACTAGAACGATTAGACGAGCCCTTGCCTGTAAGATTGAGATAGAAGGTAGTTCCTGCATAGATTTCACTTGCCGGCGTGATATTCTCGATGACAAGTTTCCTATCCAAGTCTTCACCTTCCATGCCTCTGATAATCATACCAGCACCATTGTTTACGATTTCCATGGTTGGCACAAGTTGTTTTGGGAATGGGCACAAGCATGTTTTTCCGCTACCATCGATGTAAGCCACACGAATATCATACACACCATCCGCCAAGCCAACAGGAACCTTGCTAAATCCTTGCTTCAAGTTCCAACGATTGATGCTTGGGAATCCAGAAACACTCTGGCTATAATAGCCCCCAGGCAAGATTTTTACGATATCTCCATCTTTGGTCAAGACCGTAGTAAAACTCGTCTGCTTGCTCTCATAAGAGTTGCGAGTCAAATGAAAATACATATACGACTTGGAAGTAATGACACCTGGCGTATAGCTCTGCGCAGATGGAACAGAAGCCGACAATGTAGAGATGCCATCGCTTGGTTTGCTTTTCACAGCATCCCCTCTACTCGTAACCCAATCGTATGGAATAAAGGTTTGATAAACTTCTTCTTTATAATCCGTCTTACGAGGCTGAATACCAATAATCATCTCATGCTGGCAGCGGAATCCTTGCTGGTAGTTGAAAGAAAGGCCAGGATTCAAAACTGCGACATCATAATATCCGTCCATCGTTCCAGCCCATCCCCAATTCACATGAACATAATTCTGATCATCAATACCATCTAGGATAAAGCAGTGACTCGTCGCTGGGTCTATGATAACTCCGACACCACCCTCCACGTCTGTCGCAGAGTAGATGATAGGCCTACCAGCCTCCAACTCATCTTGAATCATGGTCATCCATTTCTTCGTAGAGATATAATAGTTGCTCTCGGTAAACATATCCCAACTATAGGTATATTCACGAGGCACAAACATACACTCATAGTTATAATACTTATTGAGAGCCACAAATGGAATGGTAGCTCCCGTCTCGGTATATCCGTATTTTGCCTTGCTAGCAATACCACACTCAAGTATCAACTTACCCACCGCATCCTTTTGCACCTTAGAGGCATTGGCATCATAATCATTGAGCATGTTCTTCCAATCATAAGTCGTTGAAGAATAATCTATGTCGTACTCCGTCTCCGAGTCTAGATGAGCGTAATAAAGACTACCCTCACCCTTCCTATCTTGATGATAATAATTAAGAACTTGTGCCAAGGCAACAGGTACACAACCCGCAACTGCAGTTTGTTTTCCGTTAGAAGGGCATTTACTGTTAAATGGCGCACCTTGTCCCCATTTGGTTTTGAGCAATGGTGCCACAGGCTTAACCGTTGGACCTACCCAACCAGGCTCCTTTGTTTCCAGACTGCCAGACACGGCCATTGCCCTTTGATAACCTTTCAACCAAGTTTTCATCGCATCAGGCATTTGGTCTATGTCTATCTCACCCGAATCAGAATAGCCAGCAACAGCCGTATTTCCGTTGCCTGTACATACCAAAGCAAAGCCGCCACCCTCTACATTAAAGGCATACACTCCACTTTCTGACGAAGCGGCAGACTTTCCCCCTTGGGCAGACTTTGCCGAATTTGTACTCTCATTGACAACAACAGAAGTCAGCTTTGCATCAGTAACCGACATTTTTCCCTGCAAAAATTTCATTGCAGCTTTTCTTGCATCATCTTCTGTCTGTGCCCACGAAGGCAAAGACAGCAAAAGTGCATACAAAAGGAATAGATTTCTTAATTTTCCCATAATTATACATTTTAGAAATTAACGAAACTGGGGGTACATCCCATCATATTTATCATAAGGAGGGGCAATGAGTTTCATCCCATTACCATTCGGAGAGCAATCTCCTACACGCTGTCCTCTAAACAAAGGAGCCAACAATATATTATCGAACAATAGGCACATTGTAGTATATATATAAAAAAAGCGGGGATCATGCTCGGTTACTCGTTCTTCAAACTGAGGCCCTGAGATTGCCCTTCCCTGTTGAAC
>CAKQFW010000252.1 GCA_934230965.1 uncultured Prevotella sp. | reverse complement strand
TGGTGTAAGCGAATATTGGATATCCAGAATACAAGATATACTAAGCGATAATCAGGTCTTAAAAAACACCGATTAATAAGAAAAAGGAAAATTCTGCACATCTGATGAATTATCAGATGTGCGGAATCTCTACGACAAAGCATGGTATGGGCATCCACCTGTCCAGCAAGAAAGAGATTGGCTTTGGTGATAACATTCTACAACCGCTTATTACACCCCCTTCAAAATATGCTCGACAATGCTTAGAGCCATAGCCGTTTCTCCTGGCAGATAGAACATGTCTTTGCGTCTTTACAACTCAGAAATCGGCAGCATGCACACATTTCATGTTCTTTTCAAGTTGTGCTACCGAGCTGGCACCCACCAGCACACTGGTTACGCCCCGTTGTTTCAATATCCATGCCAGCGCCATCTCGGCCAGTGTTTCGCCACGTTCGGCGGCCTCGGCGTTCCATGCCTTTAGCTTAGCCAGCAGTTCGGGGGTGAGGTCGCTTGGCTTCAGGTAGCGTTCCTTGCCCATACGGCTATCAGCGGGTATGCCGTTGAGATAGCGGTCGGTGAGCAGCCCTTGTGCCAGTGGCGAGAACGAGATAAAGCCTATGCCGTGGTCGGCACAATATTGTGTTATGCCTTTTTCTTGTGGCTCGCGGTCGAGTAGGTTTAGGCGATCTTGAAAGATGAGCAACGGCACGTCGCGCTCACGCAGATACTGGTCGGCAAACTTTAGCGCTTCGAGTGGCCAACGGCTGATGCCCAAGTATAGCGCTTTGCCTTGCTTTACAATGTCTACCATCGCCTGTAGCGTTTCTTCAAGTGGCGTGTTGGGGTCGTAGCGGTGGCTGTAAAATAGGTCAACATAGTCGAGGTTCATGCGCTTGAGGCTTTGGTCGAGGCTTGCCATGAGATATTTGCGCGAGCCCCAGTTGCCGTAAGGGCCTTCCCACATATCATATCCCGCCTTTGTTGATATAAACAGCTCATCGCGATAGGGGCCGAAGTCGTCCTTCATCAGTTGCCCCATAGTTTCTTCAGCGCTTCCGTACGGAGGGCCATAGTTGTTAGCAAGGTCAAAGTGGGTGATGCCGTGGTCGAAGGCATAGTGTGTGATGGCGCGGCTACGCTCGTAGGCGTCAACGCCACCGAAGTTGTGCCAGAAGCCTAAACTTACCTTTGGCAGCCGAATTCCGCTCTTGCCACATCGCTGGTATAGCGCCTCTGCATCGTCGTAGCGGTTGGCAGCGGCCATATATCTTCCTTTTATATCCATGTGCGTTACGTTTTTTTTGATTGATGCCTCAAAGATACTTACTTTAATGATAACAACCAAATTTATTTAATCCTTATTCATACCGTCGCTAAATCTTAAATATATTTTTAATGAATGTAGGTTTTTAGCATGTTTATATGTACTTTTGCAAAAGAAATACTTTTCACAAAAATACTTAAACAACAACAAATCTATGAGAAAACTATTAACGTCGGTGCTCTTTGCACTATCGTTGTCGGCCGCTACGGCGCAAACCGCACAACATTATCAGCCTACGAAAGAAAATCTTGAGGCGCGTAGCCACTTTCAAGATGCTAAGTTTGGCATCTTCTTGCACTGGGGGCTCTACTCGATGCTGGCTACGGGCGAGTGGACCATGACCAATAAAGACCTCAATTATAAAGAGTATGCCAAGCTGGCTGGCGGCTTTTATCCCTCGCGCTTCAATGCTCGCGAGTGGGTGTCGGCCATTAAGGCATCGGGGGCCAAGTATATCTGTTTCACCACTCGCCATCACGAGGGCTTTTCAATGTTCCACAGCAAGTGGTCTGATTATAACATTGTTGATGCCACACCCTTTAAGCGCGATGTGGTGAAAGAGTTGGCCGACGAGTGTCACCGACAGGGCATTGATATACACTTCTACTATTCGCACATCGACTGGCAGCGCGAAGATGCACCCCTGGGTCGCACAGGCCTGGGCACAGGTCGCCCAAAGGAGGCACAAAACTGGGACTCGTATTATACCTTTATGAACAACCAGCTCACCGAGCTGCTTACCAATTACGGCCGTGTGGGTGCCATCTGGTTTGATGGCCTGTGGGACCAAGACATCAACCCATCGTTCGACTGGCGTCTGCCCGAGCAGTATGCACTGATACACCGTTTGCAGCCCGCTTGCCTTATTGGTAATAACCATCACAGCGCACCATTTGAGGGCGAAGACTTTCAGATGTTTGAGCGCGACCTGCCTGGCGAAAACTCGGCCGGACTATCGGGTCAGCAAATATCGCAACTGCCGCTTGAAACCTGTGAAACCATGAACGGCATGTGGGGATATAAAATTACTGACCAAGACTATAAGTCGGCCAAAACCCTGATACACTATCTGGTGAAGGCTGCCGGACGCAATGCCAACTTGCTGATGAACATTGGCCCACAACCCGATGGCTGTCTGCCCGAAGTGGCGGTTGATCGACTGAAGGAGGTGGGCGAGTGGATGAACACGTACAGCGAGACCATCTATGGCACACGTGGTGGCATAGTGGCTCCGCACCCCTGGGGCGTAACCACGCAAAAGCAGAACCGCCTGTTTGTACACATACTCGACCTGAAAGACAAGGCGCTCTTTCTGCCCACAGGCCATGTGCGTATAAAAAAGGCTATCGACTTTGTGTCGCGCAAGCCTGTGCGCATGCAGAAGTGTGAGGGTGGCATACTGCTCTCGCTCGACCAAGCACCTACCGATGTAGATAAGGTGCTGGAACTGGAGATGGCAAAGTAATACTATCGTAGCATGAACCTATGGTTTGATTAGTTGAAACCAAACAAGTAATTGGGCGAAAACAATCGAATAATCGAGTGAAAACAAGCTAAAAGTGGTGTGAAAACAATTGAATAATCGGGCGAAAGCCTTGAGAAAGTTGTCTCGTATCGACCGTTATGAACACGTGGAACGGTCGATGCACATGCTCATATCGACCGTTATGCAGGGCCGACGCATTACTTTACAGGGCCGACGCATTACTTTATGACATCACCTTATCAAGGTAAGAGCAGTCCCAACCAGCTCTTTTTATTTTTGC
>CAKQFW010000251.1 GCA_934230965.1 uncultured Prevotella sp. | reverse complement strand
GTGGTGGTATTACCTTCGATACACTGCGCGACTATGCTGAATGTGGTGTAGACTTTATCTCGGTGGGTGCACTCACTCACTCGGTAAAGGGTCTTGACATGAGCTTCAAGGCTTGCGATTAAAGAGGGCATTGGCGTATGAAAAAACTGTTTATAATGGCCCTGATGTCAGTGGCATCAGTGGCTTCGTTCGCTTGCACCAACTTTATTGTGGGCAAAAATGCCAGCACCGACGGCTCGGTTATCTGTACCTATAATGCCGACGATTATGGCATGTATGCCACCTTGTGCCATTATCCCGCTGCAAAGCATGCCAAGGGTGAGATGCGCAAGATTTTTGATTGGGACTCGCATGTGTATCATGGCGAGATTGCTGAGGCGGCTGAGACATACAACGTCATTGGCAATATGAACGAATGGCAGCTCACCATTGCCGAAACTACCTATGGCGGACGCGAGGAAATGGTGGATACCACAGGTATTCTCGACTATGGTTCGCTGATTTATGTAGCCTTGCAGCGCAGCAAGACGGCTCGCGAGGCTATCTCGGTGATGACCTCGCTGGTTGAGAAGTATGGCTATTGTTCAGAGGGCGAAACCTTTACCATCTGCGATCCTAACGAGGCTTGGATTATGGAGATGATGGGCATGGGCCCTGGTTCGAAAAATGCGGTATGGGTAGCCATGCGTATTCCTGATAATGCTATCTGTGCGCATGCCAACCAGAGCCGTATCGGTAAGTTTAATATGCGCGATAAGAAGAATGTGCTCTACTCGAAAAACGTTATCTCGTATGCACGTAAGATGGGATGGTTTACGGGTAAAGATGCCGACTTCTCGTGGAAGAACACTTATGCAAAGCCCGACTTCAGCGGACGTCGCTTCTGCGATGCACGTGTGTGGAGCTTCTTCCGTCATTTCGACAAAGGGTTCGACCGCTATCTGCCTTGGGCTTTAGGCAAAGATCCTAATGCCGAGGATATGCCGCTCTGGATTGTGCCTGACCGCAAACTCTCGGTACAAGACGTTGAGGCTTGTATGCGCGATCACTATGAAGGCACTGCCCTTGACATTGCAAACCGTGACATAGCAGGGGGTATATGGCAGATGCCGTATCAGCCCACACCGCTGGTGTATGAGGTAGATGGCAAGAAATGCTTTAACGAGCGCCCAACAAGTACGCAGCAAACAGCCTTCACCTTTGTGGCTCAGATGCGTGCATGGTTGCCGCGTGAGGTAGGTGGCGTGTTGTGGTTTGGTAATGACGACCCCAATATGGTGGCTTATACGCCCGTATATTGCTGTAGCACCGAGCGCCCCGAATGTTACAATGCTCCTAATGCCGACGCGGTAACGTTCTCGACAAAGAGTGCTTTCTGGGTATGCAACTGGGTGAGCAACATGGTCTATCCGCGCTATTCGCAGCTTTTCCCCGCTCTGAAAGAGGTGCGCGACAGCTTAGAGCAAAGCTATTTTGCACAGCAAGCAGAGGTAGAGGCTAAGGCTCTTGAATTGCAAAAGACAAACCGCAACGAAGCTATCAAGTATCTTAACAACTACTCGATAGACAAGGCCACGCAGATGTTGCAGCGTTGGAACAAGTTGGCTACTTATCTTATTGTTAAGTTTAACGACATGGCCGTAAAGCCTGAGAAGAACGGACAGTTTGAACGCACGAAGACAGGTCTTGGCGCTACGGTATCTCGTCCTGGTTATCCTAAAGAGTATGCCCGTAAAATGCTTCAATTGAAAGGCGAATTTGTTACGATGCCTGAAGCAGAATAAGGCGCACCTTGCTTTTGAATATTGATATTTATAAAACGTATCATATTGTTATGCCTACGACAGAAATGTCGTGGGCATATTTTTTTTGTGATAACTTACCCAATGTAAGCGAGCGTTTAGAAAAGTAACTGTGTAAGCAAGTGCTCTGAAAAGTGCCAGTACTTGGGCCAAGTACTGCAGTAATCTGCTATGAAGTACTGGCGTACTCAGGGCAAGTAGTAATGCGAATGGCCTGAGAAGAGAATTTGATAACATCGATAACAGATTATTTACAGCATCTAATTCAAAACAAATAATCAGTGAAACCATTTTCTATCTTATATTCAATATATTATAGAGATAATTGTTTAGAGGATAAAATTATTTTAAAAATAAATTTGTAAAAAGTACAAAATTGTTTGGTAGTTTAAAATATTATTCCTATCTTTGCAATGTGAAATAAATGAGACACAAATTAAGATGAAAGAAAGTGATGCCTATCTTAGGTTGGTGGACTGCGGAATACGCCCATCGATGCAGCGTCTTTCGATAATGGATTATCTGCTGAAGCATGCTACGCATCCCACCATTGACGATATATATAAAGATTTGCTGCCGTCTATACCCACACTGAGTCGCACCACATTATATAATACGTTGCGCCTCTTTGCTGAAACCAATGCAGCACAGTTGCTCACCATCGATGATCACCACCAGTGCTACGATGGAAACACGAAGGAACATGTTCACTTTTTATGCAAGAAATGTGGACGAGTGATTGATCTCTTTGATGTTCCGGCACCGAAACGTAATGAGGTAGGTGTGGTAGAAGGCAATAGGGTAGACGATGCTCAGTTATACTATCGAGGCGTTTGTGCCCATTGTTTGAAAAAAGAACTGGCTAAAGCTTGATGCTTGAATATGAACTTAGTTTGATAAGCTATCAACTTAATAAAACTTAGTTTGATAAGGTCACTGCTGAGAGTTTGTAAAACAAATGAATATTAAATAGATAACATATACAATAACATTAAAAATAGAACATTATGAAAAAGAAATTTATTTGCACCGTTTGTGGTTATATTTATGAAGGTACTGAAGCTCCTGAGGTTTGCCCCGTATGTAAAGCCCCTAAGAGCAAGTTTAAAGAGTTGGACGCTGCTGGCGACGAGCCCGCTTTCGCTACCGTTCACACCCTGGGCGCTGCTCGCACTGAGGATGCAAATGCTGAAATGATAAAAGACTTGGAAACCCACTTCAATGGTGAGTGTGGCGAGGTAGGTATGTATCTGGCTATGAGCCGTCAGGCCGAGCGTGAGGGCTCTCCT
>CAKQFW010000250.1 GCA_934230965.1 uncultured Prevotella sp. | reverse complement strand
CTTTATTCAGTGCCGCTCCGCCCGTGATAATCTCGTACATATTGCCACCGAACACGTCAGCCACATAGTCGCGTAACTTTTGCTTAATTTTCTTACTGATAAGCGGCATATTCATGAGCAAGCGCACACGATTGTTTTGTGTATAGGTGAACACCTTTTTGCGTACAATCTTCTCAACCACTAAGGGCACAGCCACAATGAGCGAGGGTTTAATCTCGGCAAAGGCTTGTGCAATAAGCGATGGCGACGGCAGACGTGTGAGATAGAACAGATGGTTGCCGTTAGTAAAACCAAACATAAACTCAACCATCATGCCATACATGTGTGCCATGGGCAAGATGCTTACAATATTGGTGCCATTTTTAACATTGGGTGCAAGCTTGTTCAGCACATAATCGAGGTTACCCCACAGAGCACGATACGGCAGCATCACGCCTTTTGAAAAGCCTGTGGTGCCACTGGTATAATTGATGATGGCCAACTCGTCGGGGCTTTGCTCACGATAATAGTGCACATGTTCTTTTCTGAAATATTTGGGATAACGTTTACCAAATATTTCGTTCAGGTGCTCACGAGCATACGTCAACGTTTCAGAACGCGACACCAATAAAGAGAAATCAGGAAGATACACCACACCCTCCAATGCCGGCATCTCGTCAGCATTGATGGTTGTAGCCACCACATCGCCTACAAACAATAGTTTGGCGTCGCTGTGGTTTACAATATTATATATCTGTTCAGGGGTAAACTCGTGCTGTACAGGCACTGCTACAGCGCCATAAGTAAGTACAGCAAGGAAAGCCACCGCCCAGTGACTGCTGTTACGTCCGCATAAAGCAATTTTATCACCCACCTTTACTCCGCTGTTCTCAAACACGATATGCAGCTTTTCAATTTTGCGTGCCACATCATGAAATTGTAACGTGGCGCCTTTAAAGTCGGTGAGGGAGTCTTTATCCCAATTGGCTATAATGCTTTTTTCTATATAAGAATTGAAACTGGGTATTTGTTCCATTGCACATTCATCAAAATTCTGTGCAAAGATACGATGTTTGCTGCGCATTTCCAAAAGTTTTGTGCAATATTTTCTTCTCTATTGCATAATTAGTGCAAATAGAGATACAAAATAGGGCAAAAACTCCAATACGCATAAAGTTTTTGCCCTGTTTATATATAATAATTATTGTCTGTATTACTATCAGTAAGTCATGTATTACTATCAGTAAGTCATGTATTACTATCAGTAAGTCATGTATTACTATCAGTAAGTCATAATCTATTCGTAAGTCATAGCCTATTCATAGGTCATGGTCTTGGCTGGATGAATGTGCGAGATGAGGAAGCTGGGGCCTATCAGCACAAACAAGCTGATAAGCAAGGTGCCGATATTGAGCAACACGACAAACAGCACATTCACCTCTACGGGCACACTGCTAACATAATAGGTAGCGGGATCGAGCTTTACGATACCCGTAAAATATTGCAAGGCCACCAGCCCCAGAGCGATAATGTTTCCCCATAATAATCCGCGACCTATAATAAAGGCTGCAAACCACATAAAAGTGTGTCGTACCATAGCATTACGCGCGCCTAAAGCCTTCAGTAAGCCAATCATTTGTGTGCGCTCAAGAATGATGATGAGCAAGCCCGATATCATAGTAACGGCCGCCACAGCCATCATGATGATGAGGATAATCCAAACATTAAGGTCGAGCAAGTCGAGCCAAGAGAATATCTGCGGACTCAATTCCTTTATTGTCTTCGACGAATAAGTATTACCATAACTATCCGACGTACGATTCACCTGTCGCACCACACGGTTTTCTACCTCATCCAGCTTGCTAAAGTCGGAAACTTGCAGTTCAGCCCCCGAAGCCATATCTTCTTGCCAGCCATTGAGTTTCACAGCCGTATACAAGTCGGTATAGCACATCACGTTATCATATTGCGTGAGGTTTGTTTGGTAGATGCCCGCAATGGTAAATCGTCTGGTGCGCACACCGCTGTCGTCAATAAAATAAGCAAAGATACGGCTACCGCATGTCAGCTTCAGCTTGTCGGCCATCACCTTCGACACCAATATCTTATTTCCGCTACTTTTGTCGCTAAACTTCGGCACTACGCCCTCCAACAGATGCTGATGAATAAAGGTAGAATCGAATTCAGGCCCTACCCCTTTAAAGGCCACGCCCAAAAAATCACTATCCGTTTTCAAGATACCCTGTTTCATGGCAAAGCGTTGCACATGCTTCACGCCCTCAATGTGTCGCAGCACGTTCATCACCGAGTCGTCTACCTCGATGGGGCTATCAGAGCCTTGCTGCAGCATCGAGAATTCGGCCACCTGAATATGGCTTCCAAATCCCACCACCTTGTCGCGAATGGCATGTTTAAAGCCCAGCACCACGCACACGCTCACAATCATCACGGCCAATCCCACCGCCACGCCAATAGTAGCGATGCGCACAGCGGGTCTCGACACCTTTTTATGATTGTCGTTATCGGCATAGATGCGCCGAGCCAAAAAATAGGGTACGTTCATTGTTCTTTTTATCTATTTTCGGTGGTCACCTTACCAGGATACAGTTCCAAAGCCTTACGCAGCACCACCAACGCGCGTTCCAGGTCTTCCTTCTTCAGCACATAAGCTATACGCACCTGATTGATGCCAGCGCCAGGTGTGGTATAGAAGCCCGAAGCTGGAGCCATCATCACCGTTTCGCCTTCATAGTTAAACTCTTCCAGACACCAACGGCAGAACTTTTCAGCATCGTCAACAGGCAATTGTGCCACCGTGTAGAAGGCACCCATCGGTATGGGCGAATAAACGCCTGGTATGCGGTTCAGTCCATCAATCAAGCACTTACGGCGCTCAACATACTCGTCATACACATCGCGATAATACTCTTCTGGCGCATCAAGCGATGCCTCGGCCACAATCTGTCCGATAAGAGGGGGCGAGAGACGCGCCTGACAAAATTTCATTACTGCCGCACGCACCTCTTTGTTCTTCGTAATCAGCGCACCCACACGAATACCACACTCGCTGTAACGTTTCGACACCGAGTCGATAAGTATGACGTTCTGCTCTATGCCCTCAAGGTGGCAGGCGC
>CAKQFW010000249.1 GCA_934230965.1 uncultured Prevotella sp. | reverse complement strand
GCCTGGTGCCACTTCATACGTGTTTCTTTCCACTTAGCAAACCAATCCATCTCGGTGCCGGGCTTCACGAAGAACTGCATCTCCATCTGCTCAAACTCGCGCATACGGAAGATAAACTGGCGTGCTACGATCTCGTTACGGAAGGCTTTACCAATCTGTGCAATACCGAAAGGTATCTTCATGCGGCCAGTTTTCTGCACGTTCAGATAGTTAACAAAGATGCCCTGTGCGGTTTCGGGGCGCAGGTAAATCTTGCTGGTAGAGTCAGAAGCCGAACCCATCTCGGTAGAGAACATGAGGTTAAACTGGCGCACATCGGTCCAGTTCTTGGTGCCGCTGATGGGGTCAACAATCTCCTCGTCAACGATAATCTGCTTCAGCTCGTCGAGGTCGGGACCCTGCATAGCCTTGGTATAACGCTCGTGCAGAGCATCGCGCTTCTGCTTGTGCTCCAGCACACGGCCGTTGGTCTCCATAAACTTCTCTTTGTCAAAGGCGTCGCCGAAGCGCTTCTCAGCCTTGGCCACCTCTTTGGCTATCTTCTCGTCATATTTTGCTATCTGGTCTTCAATCAGCACGTCGGCGCGGTAGCGTTTCTTCGAGTCACGATTGTCGATGAGAGGGTCGTTGAAGGCATCAACGTGTCCGCTGGCCTTCCAAATGGTGGGGTGCATGAAGATGGCCGAGTCGATGCCCACGATGTTCTCGTGCAGCAATACCATGCTCTTCCACCAATACTCCTTAATGTTGTTTTTCAGTTCTACGCCATTCTGTCCGTAGTCGTACACAGCTCCCAGTCCATCGTACAGTTCGCTGCTGGGGAATACGAAACCGTACTCTTTGCAGTGACTCACAATTTTCTTAAAAACGTCTTCTTGTGCCATTGTTGTATGTGTTTTATTATTTGATAATTCGCTATCTATAGCCTGTCGGCAGCCCGCTTTGGTAGCCGTGGCGCCGCTTTAAGTTGCAAAGTTACGCTTTTTTATATAATTTCCTTACTTTTATTGAGTTAAATGTTATTTAATTGTGTTTTTGATGTATTAGCAACCAAGACAACTAAATGTGTGAAGCCCAATAGAAAAGGGGCAGCACATCGCGTGCCGCCCCTTTCATAAAGCGCCATTTCTATGAAATGACAATACAATCGTTAGCAATTAATGATATCGTTTATTGACGAAATGCGCTACCTATTAAAGCGGATATTCGTCGAAGGCATAGAGCACGGTAGAGAGATAGCGCTCGCCAGTATCGGGCAAGATGGCCACGATGGTTTTGCCTTCATTCTCAGGACGTTTTGCCAACTCGGTTGCAGCGAAAGCGGCAGCACCCGATGAGATACCTACCAGCAGGCCCTCTTCGCGTGCCAACTCGCGGCCCGTGCGTATGGCGTCGTCATTATCAATGTCGAGCACCTCGTCAATAACGTCTGAGTTGTAGGTCTTGGGCACAAAGCCAGCGCCTATGCCCTGAATTTTATGTGGGCCGCTCTTGCCACCGTTTAGCACGGGCGACGAGGCGGGCTCTACAGCCACCACCTTTACGTTGGGGTTATACTCTTTCAGGCGTTTGCCTATGCCCGATATGGTGCCGCCAGTGCCTACGCCAGCCACCACAATGTCTACCTTACCATCGGTCTGTTCCCATATCTCCTTGCCCGTGGTTTCGTAGTGACGACGGGGGTTGGCAGCGTTCTCAAACTGCTGCAAGATAACGGCACCAGGTATGCTGTCGCGCAACTCTTCAGCGGCCTTGATGGCGCCGGGCATGCCGTCTTTTCCACTTGTTAACTTCACCGTGGCGCCATAGGCTTTCACCAGGTTACGACGCTCAACGCTCATGGTCTCGGGCATAGTGAGGATGAGTTTGTAGCCCTTCACGGCCGACACCAGTGCCAAGCCCACGCCTGTGTTTCCGCTGGTGGGCTCAATGATGGTGGCACCGGGCTTCAATATACCTTTCTGCTCGGCATCTTCAATCATGGCCAGCGCTATGCGGTCTTTCACACTTCCGCCTGGGTTGAAATATTCTACCTTTGCTATGATAGGGGTTTTTAGTCCCTTCTCGGCCGAAAATTTATCCAACTCAAGCAGTGGCGTGTTGCCAATGAGGTCGGTCAGCTTCTTTGCTATCTTTGCCATAATATCTTTCCTTTCTGTTTTTACGGGGCGACGAAAATGTTTGTTTAAATCTGATCGAAGGCTTGCTGCAAGTCGTCGATAATGTCGTCGATATGCTCAACGCCAATGCTCAAGCGGATGGTAGAGGGCGTGATGTGCTGCTGCTCAAGCTCTTCGGGCGACATCTGCGAGTGAGTGGTAGTGGCAGGATGTATCACAAGGCTCTTCACGTCGGCCACGTTGGCCAACAGCGAGAAGATTTTCAGCGAGTCGATAAACTTCCAAGCTGCTGCTTCGCCACCCTTTATCTCAAAGGTAAAGATGCTGCCACCGCCGTTGGGATAATATTTTTTGTAGAGCTCGTGGTCGGGATGCGAGGGCAATGAGGGGTGGTTTACCTTCTCTACCTTGGGGTGATGAGCCAAGAAGTCGACCACCTTCAGCGCATTAGCCACATGGCGTTCTACGCGCAGCGAGAGGGTTTCAAGACCTTGCAGCAATATCCATGCGTTGAAGGGCGAGATGGCGGCACCCGTGTCGCGCAAGATGACGGCACGTATGCGGGTTACAAAGGCAGCCTTGCCAGCTACATCGGCAAAGATGGCACCGTGGTATGAGGGGTCGGGCTTGGCCAGTGTGGGATATTTGTCGGCATTGGCTTTCCAGTCGAAGGTGCCACCGTCGACGATTACGCCGCCAAGACTTGAACCATGTCCGCCGATAAACTTAGTGGCCGAGTGTACCACCACGTCAGCGCCATGCTCGATAGGACGAATGAGAAACGGTGTGCCAAAGGTATTATCAACAATGAACGGGATGTTGTGCTTATGAGCCACAGCAGCCACGGCCTCAAGGTCGGTAACGTCAGAGTTGGGGTTACCAAAGGTCTCGGCATACACCACCTTAGTGTTAGGCTGTATGGCGGCCTCAAGGGCAGCCAGGTCGTTTACGTTTACAATAGTGTTTGTTACGCCCTGTGTTTCAAGTGTGTGGGTGATAAGGTTGAACGAACCACCATACAGGTTATCGGCAGCAACAATATGGTCGC
>CAKQFW010000248.1 GCA_934230965.1 uncultured Prevotella sp. | reverse complement strand
GTGTGGTGCTATCCTTTTGACCGTAGGGCACCAAGAAGCACATGCCCAAGGCTTTCTGAATAAAATTAAGAAGGTGACCAAACAGGTAGAGCAAAAAGTAGATAACGTGTTAGACAGAAAACCCTCGAAAGGCAAGATGCCAATGAAGAGCAATGGCTCGAAGACCAGAATCGATAGGCAAGTTGATGCCATGGTGGGTCCCAGTAACAATCGTAATGCTGAAGACCAAGCGCCCACAGTGCGCATACCCAAAAATCATACAGCCCTGCTCGCCCCCTTGGGTTATGACATTGGCCCCGAGTATGGTGTAAAAACCGTTACACCGCAGCAACCTCCTGCTAAGGCCGACAAACAGGATGCCTGGCGCGACAAGATGCCCGACCCCCGATTGCTGACCAATGCCAGCCTGGTAGATATGTTTGAAATGCTGAGAGACGCGAGCGACTATGCCGACATGTCATTTACCCCCGCAGGTCAATACAGAGAGCTGGTTGATGAAACCATTCGTGCTCGTATTGACGTATTAGAGAATATGAGAGAGAACATTGAAGAGGCCGAAGACAAGTATGATATCCCTGACACCTACAACTGGTCTATCAATATGTCTCACCGCCTGGTGGTAAGAGATATCTCATCTGAAGCCTACAAGGCATTGGTGCGTTCGTCTGTCGAGCCGCTGTTTACGTTGAAGAAAAAGTTTGACGACCATGCCGAGATGACCTCCTACTTTGAGAAACATGGTGGCATGAAGAACACGCACAAGATGACCTTAACCAAGTGGGACCCCGAGCCCAATAAAGAAAAGGTGAGCACCTCGTCGGGTGTCAGCGGCTCTGTGGTGGATAGCAACGCCAGCGGCGGCACCATTGATATAAGTGGCGTTTACTATATCGTGCACATTAAACAGAACCGTGCAATAGTGAAGAATGTAGAGAAAGATGCGTTGCGTGGAAAAGACATTGTGATACCCGACTATGTGACGTTTAAAGGTACCAAATATCCTGTAACGCTGGTTGCTGCTTCGGCCTTTGAAAATGCACAGATAAACAGTGTGAAGTTACCTTCTAAGCTGAAGGAGATAGGGCTGAAAGCCTTCAGAGCTACTAATATTAAAGAACTGGTTATACCAGCTTCGGTAAAAAAAGTAGAGGGCTCGGCGTTTGCTTATTGTCCTAACCTTACCAAGGTGACGTTTGCCGCATCAAACATGGAGCTGATTGAGGGCTGCTTTGCGGGTTGCCATAAGCTGCAAAGCGTTACGTTCCCAGCCTCGCTTACTCGAGATATGACGTATGATATGTTCCGCGACTGCCCGATGCTCACCACCGTAACCCTGCCCAAGAACCTGCGCACGGTGCCTCAACAGATGTTCTCTGGCTGCAAGAGCTTGCGTAAAATCGACTTGCCTGCCACTGTTACCAAGATTGATGGCCATGCTTTCAGCGGATGCCCTATCACCAGCCTTGTTATCACTGGCGTGACAGAGGTAGACGATTCGTCGTTCATGGGGTGCAAAAGCCTGAAGACCATCACCATCAACAAGACGTTGCGCGACAAGCTGATAGACGATAACTACTGGCTCTACACCACCAACTTCTCCGATAACCCCAGTCTGCAACTGGTTCTGAAGAACGGCCAAGTGTCGTTGCCTGCTGGCGTAAAGGTGCAGTAAAGGCATCGCATGAAGCGTGCGTAAACATTGAAAACGCAATGATATAAACCTGTTCGCGTTTTCTAAATACATACAGAAAAAAGCGTAAAAAGTATTGATAAGTTGTGGAAATCTATTAAAATTAGGCACATTTCCACGACTTATCGATACTTTTTTATATGCTTGGCTCCTGAAAAAGGCTATAAAAGGAGGGTGTGGCAAATCAAAGTTATGCACAAACCAACAACATATACAACGTTGATTGTCTTATAATTGCATTGTTGGTATGACAATTCATGCTCATTAGCGTTTCTAAAAAACGTGCGTAGTGAGAAATATATTGTTAAAAGCGCAACAAGAATATCTTATTTCTTTTAAAATTATCTGAACAAATCAGCCATTGTTAGTTGGCATTGAATATCGTCTGAATAACCGCCTGGTGCAAGTCCGAAGGAGGTAATCATTGTAAGAAGCACCGTTTTCTCAGTACCAGTTTCTCTGATAAATGTTTCTTTGCGATTTCGGATGCGGTTGTCCTCTTCTTCAGTTATGACGTATGGCGCATTGGTATATTTCATTTCACAGAGGTTGATGGTATCGTCATTTCTGTCAATAAGCATATCTATTTGTGCCCCTTTTGTTAGTGTTTTACCCGTAGAGGGGTCTTTTGTTCCCTTGTATGACCAAGAATGAACACTGCTTATTACAGCAGAAAATCCCAGGGCTTCTTTGATTTGATTGACGTGCTGCATACAAACACGTTCAAATGCTCTTCCTGCCCAGCTATAATGTATGGCTGAACCAGCTGACGAAGACCAAAAATGTTCATCGCCATTGGTGTTTTCTGATATGAAGTCGAAATAGAATAGGGCGTAATTGTCTATAAGCTGGAATGTAGCATCCTTTGTTTTCTTGCCGATGGCCGTAAACTTACGGATGAAGCCGCATTGCTCAAGCTCCTGTAGCGCTTTAGAAAAGTCTGCATTGTCAGTTAGCCGTGACGTTTTTAGCAACTCTTCTCTTATCAGTCCTTGCTTCTTCTTAGCAAGTGCGGTAATGATTGCAATGTGGCAACGTGGTTTTTTAAACAGCGAAGCATAAAGAGCGTCAAACTCTTGTACGAGTTCTCCACCAGGCTGGAAAAATATACGGTCGAAATTCTGTGCTACGCTTTTTCCTTTTTTCAAGAAGCTCCAATAATATGGAATACCTCCCAGTGCCATATATGCTTCAAGCACCTGTCTGTCCATATAACCAAGATTTTTGGCCTCGCAATATTGCTTACATTCTCTGAGGGTGAATGGCTGTAAAAACACTTTGCATGTAAGACGATTATGAAGCCCCCCATAGTTCATCACCACATTGTCGATAATCCACGAAGTAGCACTTCCACAGATAACAAGAATAAGGTCTTTTCTCATTGATGCCCATGCATTCCAGAAATGATCAAGAGAGCGTACAAAATTAGATTTTGGTGTATCCATCCATGGAAGCTCATCAATGAAAATGACCTTCTTC
>CAKQFW010000247.1 GCA_934230965.1 uncultured Prevotella sp. | reverse complement strand
GTTCAAAGCATGAATGCTTTCGCAGGTGCCTATGCAAGCCAAGTCGCCATCGCCCTGATAGGTGAACACCAGACGGTCGGGCCACAAACGTTTCACTGCAGTGGCCAAGGCGGGTGCACGACCGTGTGCAGCCTCTTGCCAGTCGATGTCGATATATCTGTATGCAAACACGGCGCATCCTACAGGACTAATGCCCACGGCCTTGTTTGCCATTCCCATTTCTTCAATCACTTCGGCCACCAGTTTGTGTACCACGCCGTGCGAACATCCAGCGCAATAGTGCATCTGGGTGTCGTTCATCAGCGTTGGCTTCTTGTAGACCAGGTTCTCAGGTGATATTATATCGTTCATAATAGTTTCTCCTTTATTGCGTTCACTATCTCTTCAGGCTCGGGCACGATGCCGCCCAAACGTCCGAAATGTTCTACAGGCACCTCGCCATTTACAGCCAAGCGCACATCTTCAATCATCTGTCCAGCGTTAATCTCTGCCACCAGCACGCCACGTTTGCCGTGTACAGCCTGTGCTATTTCTTTTTCAGGGAAAGGCCATAGGGTGATGGGGCGGAACAGTCCGGCTTTGATGCCTTGTTCGCGAGCAATCTCGATGGCTTTCTCGGCAATGCGTGCGGCGCTACCGAAGGCCACAATCATAATGTCGGCCTCGTCGTCGAGCTGTATCGTTTCGTAACGCACCTCTTTTTCTTTAATGGTGGCATACTTTTCTTGCAGATGCAAGTTGCGCACCTCCATTACCTCAGGCTTCAGTTCCAGCGAGGTGATGATGTTTGGTGCGCGATTGGGTGTGCGACCTGTTGATGCCCACGGACATTCTTCTATCACCTCTTCTTCGGTGCGGCGTGGCTTTTGCGGAGGCAGCACCACCTTTTCCATCATCTGTCCGATGACGCCATCGCTCAATATCATTGCCGGGTTGCGGTAACGGAAGGCAAGGGTGAAGGCCAAGTCCATGAAGTCGGCCATCTCTTGCACCGAGTTTGGTGCCAATACTATTACGTTATAGTCGCCATTGCCACCACCACGTGTGGCCTGAAAATAGTCGCTTTGTGAGGGCTGAATGGTGCCCAAACCAGGGCCACCGCGCTGCACGTTAACAAACACGCCAGGTAGCTCGGCGCCTGCCATATAAGCGATGCCTTCTTGCATCAGTGCGATGCCGGGGCTTGATGATGATGTAAAGACACGTTTTCCAGCGCCTGCTCCACCATAAATCATGTTGATAGAAGCCACTTCGCTTTCGGCTTGCAGCACTACCATGCCAGTGGTTTCCCAAGGTTTCAGCTTGGCCAGTGTTTCAAGCACCTCGCTTTGTGGGGTGATAGGATATCCGAAGTAGCCATCGGCACCGCAGCGTATGGCGGCGTGTGCAATGGCCTCGTTACCCTTCATTAGCATTATTTCTTGTTCTGCCATGATGTTGTTTTAATCCTCCAATCTTTTTTTGTAAACTGTGATACAGCCGTCGGGGCATACGATGCCACACGATGCGCAGCCGATGCAATCGTCAGGGTTTACGGCCACGACATACGGGTATCCGTTGATGTTCACATTTTTTTGAGCCAGCGCTATGACATCTTTCGGGCAAGCTTCAACGCACAGTGCACATCCTTTGCATCGATTGGTGTCTACAACGATAGCTCCTTTAAATTTTGCCATTTCTATATAATGATTTATTGTAGGCGCAGCACGCTGTTCTGCAAGTGGGAACAGTGTTTGTGCTGCGTTGTTCTTTCTTTATTGATAACCTCTTATTAAGGGTTATACATATCTTTGCAGTAATAGCCTAAGATGTTGTCGAGCATCTGTTTGGCTTCAACGGCTGGCGACAGCGGGTCAAGGCTGATAGCTTCGAGATAACAGTCGATGGCATGTTGCCAGTCGCCTTTACGTCGATAGTCGTTGCCTTGCTGGTAAAAGTCGTCGGCGGTCATGGGCTTGCACGTTTTCATTAGTATATCTCGTGCTTGCCAGCTGCCAGCGTGTTCTTCATCAGCGAGCAGATGGTCATCGGACCAACGCCACCCGGCACGGGTGTGATGAATGAGCACAGCGGTGCCACCTCGTCAAACTTAACGTCGCCACACAAACGGAAGCCGCTCTTGCGCGATGCGTCGGGTACACGTGTGGTGCCTACGTCAATCACTACGGCTCCAGGTTTCACCATGTCGGCGGTAACAAATTCGGGCTGACCAATGGCTGCTATGATGATGTCGGCTTCGCGACATTCGTCTTTCAATGTCTTTGAGTGTGAGTGGCACACAGTTACTGTGGCGTCGCCATACTGCTTTTGCAGCATCAGCTGTGCCATGGGTTTGCCCACAATGTTGCTGCGTCCCAGCACCACACACTTCTTGCCCGATGTGGCAATGCCGTAACGTTGCAGCAAGGTGAGTATGCCCAATGGGGTGGCCGAGATGAAGCATGGCAAGCCGATAGCCATACGTCCTACGTTTACAGGATGAAAACCGTCAACGTCTTTACGATAGTCGATGGCCATCACCACCTTTTGCTCGTCAATATGTTTGGGCAAGGGTAGCTGTACGATGAAGCCGTCAACATCGTTGTCGTGGTTAAGACGGTCAACACATTGCAGCAGTTCGTCTTCAGTAACATCGCTTTCGTAGCGTATGAGGGTAGACTTAAAGCCACACTGCTCGCAAGCAATAACCTTGTTCTTCACGTATGTTTCTGATCCGCCGTCGTGTCCTACAAGTACGGCCACTAAGTGCGGACGTTTGCCACCCGCATCAACGATGGCCTTAACTTCGGCGGCAATCTCTTCTTTGATGGTTGCCGCTGTGGCTTTTCCGTCTATCAACTGCATGCTATCTTCGTCTTTTTTTTGTTGTTCTTAATATATATAATAAGGTGTGGGCTATTACATCTTGGGCATCTTGGGCATGCCAGGCATACCTTTCATCTTACCCATCATGCCAGCCATGCGAGCCATCTGGCTACCGGTAACCATTTTCATCATCTTGCGTGTTTGGTCAAACTGCTTGATGAGGCGGTTTACCTCTTGTAGGTCGGTGCCGCTACCTTTGGCAATGCGCTGGCGGCGGCTCTGGTTCAGTATCTCAGGGTTGGTGCGCTCCTTCGGAGTCATACTCTTGATGATGGCCTCGATGCCCTTGAATGCGTTGTCGTCGATGTCGACATCCTTGATGGC
>CAKQFW010000246.1 GCA_934230965.1 uncultured Prevotella sp. | reverse complement strand
TATTTCTTATTATCTATTCTTTTCAGAACAGCATTTCATTTATGCCTTAGCAACAACAGTAGCCTCGTCGGTCTCCTTGATGCGGCGACCCATCACGCGGAAGGCGATGGGCGAAGCCACGAAGATAGACGACAATGTACCGATAACCACACCAAGGCTCATAGCGAAGGCGAAGCTGCGGATGCTCTCTCCACCGAGGAAGAGGATGCAGAGCAACACGATCAATGTAGAGAGTGATGTGTTGATGGTACGTGCCAATGTCTGGTTGATAGAGTCGTTGAAGAGCGACTGCAAATCAGCCTTAGGATGCAAGCCGAGGTTCTCACGGATACGGTCGAATACCACCACCTTATCGTTGATAGAGTAACCTATCACGGTAAGCAAGGCACCGATAAACGTCTGGTCAACCTCGAGCGAGAACGGCATCCAGCCCCAGCACAATGAGTAAATGCCCAGCACAAACACGGTGTCGACAGCCAGTGCCACGGTAGAACCTACCGAGAAGGCGAGGTTGTGGAAACGTGCCAAGATATAGATAAAGATGGCAACCAGCGCGATGAGCACGCTGATAATAGCGCCGTAAGTGATGTCTTTAGCGATAGACGGGCCCACCTTAGTAGAGGTAACGATAGAGCCACCAGTACGGATGTCAGGGTTCTTAAAGGCCTTAACATCTTTCTGTGTCACCAGGTTAGCCTTCTTCAGTGTGTTGAACAAAATGGTCTCTGCCTCGTCGTCAACCTTCGGGTTGTTGCTCTCAATCTTATAGTTGGTTGAGATACGAATGGTCTTGTGGTCAGTACCCAGGGCCAGCGCGCTTGATGTGCAGCCGGGGAAAGCCTCCTGCAACAGTGCACGAACCTGCTCGGGCTCAACAGCCTTCTCAAAAGCAATAACATAGTTGCGACCACCGGTGAAGTCGATGCTGCGGCTCAAGCCACGTACGCCGAAACTTACAGCAAACACAGCGATGCAAACAATCACGAGGGCGAAGGTCTTCTTATAGATGCTCATGAAGGGGAAGTTAACATTCTGCATCAGGTTGCGTGAGAAACGTGTGCAGAAGGTCTGACCCAACCAGCGATCCTTCTTCATCTGGTGCTCGTAAACGAGACGTGTGAGGAACACAGCGGTGAAGAATGAGCAAACGATACCGATGATCCAGGTGGTGGCGAAGCCGCGGATGGGGCCTGTGCCAAACACATAAAGGATAACACCTGTGATGATTGATGTCAAGTTAGAGTCGAAGATGGCCGAGAAGGCGTTGCTGTAACCCAGCTGGATTGACTGCTTGATGCCCTTGCCCGAGCGCAGTTCTTCCTTCGTACGTTCATAGATAAGCACGTTAGCGTCGACGGCGGTACCCAACGACAGCACCATACCAGCAATACCACTCATGGTGAGGGCAGCCTGGAACGAGGTAAGAATACCCAGTGTGAAGAACAGGTTGACGATAAGCGCCAAGTTGGCCATCATACCAGGAATAACGTCGTACATAACAATCATGTACAGCATCAAGATAACGAAGGCGATAACGAATGAGATAACGCCCTGCTGGATTGACTGTGCACCCAGTGTAGGACCTACCACCTCTTCCTGTACGATACGTGCGGGAGCGGGCATACGACCCGACTTCAAGGTGTTAGCCAAGTCTTTAGTATCTTCGATGGTGAAGTTACCTGAGATTGACGACTGTCCGCCAGCAATCTCGCCGTTTACGCGGGGAGCCGAGTAAACGCTTCCGTCAAGCACGATAGCGATGGCCTTGCCTACGTTAGCCTTGGTCAGGGCTGCCCAGCGACGGGCACCGTCGGTGTTCATGCTCATGCTCACCTCAGGCGAGCCAGAGATATTGTTAAACTGGTCTTTAGCGTCGGTAATAACGTCGCCTTCCAGCGGAGCGCGGCCATTGGTAGAAGTAACCTTGATGGCGTGCAGCTCATATACATTCTTAACAGTGAGGCCGTCGGCGGGTTTAGCGCTCCACAGCAGTTTCAGGTTAGTGGGCAATACTTGCTTAGCGGCAGCCGAGTTGATGATAGCGTTTACGGCAGCGGTGTCGCGCACGTTAGCATAGCCTACGGTGCTCAGCGCACCCTGACCCGTGGTCTGCAGGATGGCCAGCAGCGGGTGCTGCTTCTTCATAGCCTCCTCGGTGCGATTGTTGGCAGCCTTATCGGCAGCGGTCTCCTCCTTGGTATTGTCGGCAATCTTAAATTTAGCGTTGCTTTCCTTCTTAGCCTCAGCTACATCGTTCTTAACCTCTTCAGCCTGAGCCTCGTCGGCCTTAGCCTGTGCAGCGGTGTCGGCCTTTTCAGCATGGCCACCGTTAGCCACCTGCTGGTCAAGCTGTACCAAGTAGGGCACAATCTCGTCGGCGTTGAAGGTCTCCCAGAACTCAAGGTTAGCACTACCCTGCAGCAGTTTACGCATACGCTCGGGCTCACGAATACCAGGCATTTCTACCATGATACGTCCCTGCTGGCCTTCCAGTTTCTGGATGTTGGGCTGCACTACGCCAAACTTGTCGATACGTGTACGAACCACGTTAAACGAGTTGTCGATAGCGGCCTGAGCCTCGGCGCGCAAGGCTTTCTCTACCTCGCTGTCGGTGCTCTGCGAGCTTACCTTGCCCTGCATCTGCTGTGTAGCAAAGATTTCGGCCAGACGATGTCCGGGGGCGTTACGATGGTAAGCGTTTACGAAGAGGGTGATGAAGTCTTTCTGGCTGGTCTCTTCTTCCTTCTTAGCTTCGTTCATCGACTTCTTGAAGGCGGCGTCGGTCTTGTGGTCGGCCAATGTTTCGATAACATCGGGCACGCTCACTTCGAGGATGACGTTCATACCGCCCTTAAGGTCAAGACCGAGGCCAATCTGTGTCTCCAGACATTTCTGGTAAGAGTAGATGCCAAGGTACTTCACAGAGTCTTTGTAGTCTTGCTGTGCGATGGGGTCTTGAATCTTTGCTGCCTGAGCGTCATAGTAGCGTGTAGCTGCTGAGAACGACAGGTAGAAAAGGCTTGCCAGCGTCAGCAAGACGGCTGTTGTGATTACAATTCCTTTGTTCTGCATTTTCTTGTTTTTTTGTTTATTTATTTTTTAGTTTTTTCCTTCTTTGTTGAGGGGGCATTGTCAAGGGGTTACTTTGTCAAGTTCGGCATCATGCGCCACGCCTTTGACGTGCGAACAT
>CAKQFW010000245.1 GCA_934230965.1 uncultured Prevotella sp. | reverse complement strand
TTTTTTTTGGTAATACCTTTGATTATCAAAGAGAAAAGTAATGCGTCGGCCCTGCGGTCGATACGAGACAATTTTCTGATGGGTTTTGTCCGATTTTCAGATGGTTTTGACTAAATCTTTGATGGGTTTTACCTAATTCTTTAATGGGTTTTGCCCGACAATACCATTGGTTTTCCTTTTATGGTTGTGGGAGGACGGGGCACAGAGGCCACCGTCCTACTTAAAGAGTGCATCGCCGAATACACCATGTCTTATTGTTGTAATCAGTGGGTGCAAACTTGGGCGGGTGCAAAGTTGCCTTACATCTTCTTCATTTTTTTTCAGCATTGTTATACAATTTTTAGGCTTACGAAACGTTATAATAGTAAGAGGCAAATATTGTTTTTGTCTTTCAGGTTAGCATTTTATTTTACACGAAACAAATATTACACAAAACAAATATGTTGAAACGATTTTTTACAGCAGCCCTGTTGCTTATAGCAACGCTTGCTACATGGGCGCAACCCCAGGCGGGCACGTTCTCGCTTATTCCGCGTGTGGGCGTTACCATTTCTAATTTGAATAAGGATGTTGTCATGACCGACAATAACCTGTCGTTAAACAATAAGGTGAAGGCGGGCATGATGGTAGGTGTTGAGGCCGAATATCAGGTGGCTCCCTCGTTGGCACTGTCGTTAGGCGCCTTCTACTCGGAACAAGGCTGTAAATATGACAGCGGTGTGACGTCGGTTCCTACTGGTTCAGGCAGATATCTTCCTGAGCCAGAGCAGGGTATCACCAATGCCGAGAGCAACCTAAAGTATATCAACGTGCCTTTGATGCTGAACCTGTATGTGGCCGAAAATCTGGCTCTGAAGGTGGGCGCACAGGTGGGCTTTAACGTTTCGGGCAAGATGCAGTATACCGCTACCACCTTTCAGCAGATGGCTGATGGCACGGTAAATACCATCAGTCGCGACGACTATAAACAAGACATCGACATGAAGAAGGTAGATTTTTCGATACCTGTGGGCCTCTCGTACGAATATATGAACGTGGTGGTTGACGCCCGTTATAACATTGGCCTGTCGCGTGCCTTTAAAAATATGGGCAGCAGTTCGCCCAAGAATAGCGTCATCGCCTTGAGCGTGGGCTATCGTTTTACACTGTAAAGGCTTGTGCAAAAGGGGCTGTGCCTCAATTTAATATGAAATTAATACGGCGGTTATTGCGCTATGTGGCGGAAAAATAGTAACTTTGCACTCGTATTTTAAGGTATATTATGCAAGATATTAGAAACATTGCGATTATTGCCCATGTCGATCATGGAAAGACAACGCTGGTTGATAAGATGATGCTGGCAGGAAAGCTGTTCCGCGACGGACAGGATAACAGTGGGCAAGTGCTTGACTCGAACGACTTGGAAAGAGAGCGCGGTATAACCATCCTTTCAAAGAACGTTTCCATTAACTGGAAAGGTACAAAAATCAATATTATCGACACTCCGGGACACTCTGACTTCGGCGGTGAGGTAGAGCGTGTGCTCAATATGGCCGATGGCTGTATTCTGCTGGTCGACGCCTTTGAGGGCCCCATGCCTCAAACACGTTTCGTGCTGCAAAAGGCGCTGCAAATTGGCCTCAAACCCATCGTGGTGGTGAACAAGGTAGATAAACCTAACTGCCGCCCCGAAGAGGTGTATGAGATGGTGTTTGACCTGATGTTTGCCCTTAACGCCACTGAAGATCAACTCGATTTCCCCGTAGTGTATGGCTCGGCTAAGAATGGCTGGATGGCTGAAGACTGGAAGGCACCTACCGATAATATCGACTATCTGCTGGATAAGATTGTTGAAGTGATACCGGCACCAAAACAGCTGGAGGGCACCCCTCAGTTGCTCATCACTTCGCTCGACTATAGTTCATATACCGGACGTATTGCTGTGGGCCGTGTGCACCGTGGCACCCTGCGCGACGGTATGAACGTTACCATCTGCCACCGCGATGGCTCGATGGAGAAAACACGCATTAAAGAGCTGCATACCTTTGAGGGTATGGGCCATAAGAAGACCGACCATGTAGACAGTGGCGACATCTGCGCCGTAATAGGTCTGGAGCGTTTCGAAATTGGCGATACCATCTGCGATTTTGAAAACCCCGAGCCGCTACCACCCATCGCCATCGACGAGCCTACCATGAGCATGCTCTTCACCATCAACGACTCGCCGTTCTTCGGCAAAGAGGGTAAGTTTGTTACCTCGCGCCACATCAACGACCGACTGGAGAAAGAGCTTGAGAAGAACCTCGCCTTGCGCGTGCGCCCCTTTGAAGACTCTACTGATAAGTGGATTGTGAGCGGACGTGGTGTGCTGCACCTCTCGGTGCTGATTGAAACCATGCGTCGCGAGGGCTACGAGCTGCAGGTGGGCCAGCCACAGGTTATCTACAAGGAGATTGATGGCGTGAAGTGTGAACCTATTGAGGAACTCACCATCAACGTGCCCGAAGAGTTTGCCAGCAAGATGATTGATATGGTGACACGTCGTAAGGGCGAGATGACATCAATGCAGAACTTGGGCGACCGCGTAGACATTGAGTTTGACATCCCCTCACGTGGCATCATCGGTCTGCGTACCAACGTGCTTACTGCCAGCCAGGGCGAAGCCATCATGGCCCACCGTTATAAGGAGTATCAGCCGTTCAAGGGCGAGATAACACGCCGTATGAATGGTTCAATGATAGCTATGGAAACGGGCACCGCTTATGCTTACTCTATTGATAAGCTGCAAGACCGTGGCAAGTTCTTCATCGATCCGGGTGAAGAGGTGTATGCCGGACAGGTAGTGGGCGAGCATGTGCATGATAACGACCTCGTTATCAACGTTACAAAGGCTAAGCAGCTGACCAACGTGCGTGCCAGCGGTTCTGACGATAAGGCTCGTGTGATACCGAAGACGGTGATGAGCCTTGAAGAGTGTCTTGAATATATCAAGGAAGACGAGCTGGTAGAGGTTACACCGAAGAGCATGCGCATGCGCAAGGTTATCCTTGACCACATGGAACGTAAACGTGCTAATAAAGATTAGTAAACAAGTTGACGAGTTGATGAGTTAACTTGTCAACTCGTCAACTATAATACAAAAAGCCTCCCTGCATCGCTGCAAGGAGGCTTTTATTTTCAACCATTTACCAACTATTCTTCCTATTATTATCTATTAAAAAACCTAATGT
>CAKQFW010000244.1 GCA_934230965.1 uncultured Prevotella sp. | reverse complement strand
GCGGAGCATGGTCGGTGCCAATGGTTGTGATGCGGCCATCGGTGAGGGCTGCACGCAAGGCATCGCGGTCGGCAGCGGTCTTCACAGCCGGGTTACATTTTATACGTGTGCCCAGAGTGGCATAGTCGGAATCGGTGAACATGAGGTGTGCAATAACCGCCTCGGCCGTGATGTTATGGTCGTGGCCAAAGAGGTCGAGCTCGCGCGCCGTGGTGAGATGCGCCACATGAAGGCGTGTGCCATACTGCCGAGCGAGGCTCACTGCCAATGAAGTAGAGGCATAACAAGCCTCGGCATTGCGTATCCAGGCATGGTGCGACACGTCGGGGTCGTCGCCCCACAGCGTCTTGGCCTCAGCCATGTTATGGTTGATGATGTTGCTGTCTTCGCAATGCGTCATCACAGGCAACTTTATCTCGCTGAAGATACGACGCAAAGCCGCCTCTTGATCAACAAGCATATTGCCCGTGCTGGCCCCCATAAACAGTTTTACACCGGGCACGGTGTGAGGGTCTACCTGCTGCAAGGCATCAATATTATCGTTAGTAGCGCCAATGAAGAAAGCATAGTTTACGCTGCTCTTCTCGCCCCCCAACTGCTGTTTCTCGTGCAATGCTTCAAGGGTGGTGGTTTGCGGCTTGGTGTTGGGCATGTCAAAATATGACGTCACGCCACCATAGGCAGCAGCCCTACTCTCGCTGGCAATGTCGGCCTTGGCGGTGAGCCCAGGGTCGCGAAAATGTACGTGGTCATCAATGATGCCGGGCAATACAAAACAACCCGTGGCATCCACTTCTGCATCGAAGTGGGTGTCACGGGATGTTTCGTCGGAGGCGACGATTTGCTGCACCATCTCGTTTTCGATAATGATGTCGGCCTTTACTATACGCCCCTCGTTTACGATGTTTCCATTTCTTATGATTGTGCGCATAATAGCGAAATATGTTTGGTTCAGGGGGTTATGGCTGAGCGGGTTGCGCGGGCTGAGCCAACTCGTTAGGAGTGGGAGCCGGAGCAGGCGCTGGGCCAGGAGCTGGAGCGGGGCCGTTAGGAGCCATACCAGCCGACGGTGCTGGAGCAGCGGGTGCATCGGTAGCATCGTGCATACCGTTCATAATAGCCTGATTTTCCTGAGCCTTCTTATAATAATCTTTTACGTAAGGGTCGTTTTTAAACTTGTCGGTAGCCTTGCTCATAATATCTTCTATCCAGGGGGTGAGCTCGGGATACTGATTGCTGATGGTAACCATGAAGAACACGCCTGGGCCCAACACGTTATCAAAGTTGTCGGTAATGAAGCCTGTGATAAGGTCGTCTTCCTGCTTGCTCAGCTTCTCGGCCTGTGCACTGAGGCGAGCGTTCACCACATCCATATTGCTACCATCCATGATAGCGCGGTCGTGGGTGTGCACCAGTTCTGCCTCTTGGTTCTTCAGTTGGTTATATTTGTTGAAAAACTTAAACAGTTCGTCGTTCAGCGGGGTGCCGCTTACCGTTTGCTGCGTGTTATTAATTTTGATGTTGATGTCGCCACTTTCAAGCACCAAGGGCAGCACGCTCTCTTCATCCATAAAGATGTTTGCCATGCTTACCGAGTCGAAACCACCTGAGAACTGGAACTGGCCGTGCACCACCTCGCACGAGTCGAGGGCCTTAAAGTCGTTATCTTTAAGTATCTTCAGATAGAGCATGCGTCCATCAAGTGTCGACACGTTTGACGAGCCTGTGATATTATACGAATTGGCACAGGAGGTCAATACGAGCACTGAAAGTATTGCGTAGAAAATTTTATTCATAGCCATCAAATAATGTTTCGTCATCGTCAAAGGTAATATGTAATCTTGAACAATGAAACTTTTTTTATCCTATTTATAATATCAATGCGTGGTTTTAGTATTTTTTTTGATTATTGAGCGTCAGGGTTGCTGTTCTCTTCCTTGCGCAACTCGCTGCCCAAACGGTGCATCGTATATATCTCAAGCACGGCAGCTACCAACAGCAGCAATACCCATTTGTTATACACCAACTCAAGATAACGGGTGTATGAATGGAAATAAGGCAACAACAACGTGTTGGCATTATCAACCATCAACAAGCCCGACAGCACAAAAAACATATCGGCCACCGACATGATGCGCTTCAAACGCTTAATGGTAAGGCTGCGGCCCTCGTAGGTTTGGCTCATCTGCATGGCAGCAAACAAGCAGGCACCTAACATAAACACCCAGCACACCACACGCTGGTGCCACATAAACACATAACTGCCAGCCCCTACCACCATCAGCATGCCGCCAATAAGGAACAGGGTGCTCTGTACTTTATTTAACTGTTTCATTTTTCTGTTTCGGTTTCAGGCGAAAGGTCATCACTCAGCACGAATATGTCTTCATCATCGGCCTTCATGAAATAGCGCTCGCGAGCAATCTTCTCTACGGCACGAGGGTCGCGCTGAAGATCGCGCAACTGCTTGGTGTCGGCATCATTCATGCTGCGATACTTTTCTATTTCCTCCTCCAGGTCGTTAATCTGCATCTGTAACTGTAGGCGACGCAACATGCTGTTGTCGTCAAGAAAGCCCACCATAACGCAGCCTAACACCACTACAATAAGATATTTATAGTGGCCCAGGAAATTGAAGATGATGCTTATTCGCCGGGTTGTCTTTGTCATACTATATAATAAGGTGTATGCAGCACGTTTGTGCAAGCATAAATGCAAAGGTAGAAAAAAAAATCGTACTCATGCACATTACTTACATATTATTAAAAAATTTTAGTGAATGGAGAAGGCCTAACGTCCCCTTTTCGGGTCTTTTGCTCATAGGCGCAAAAATTGCATAAATATACAGTATGGGGGCCACGTTGCAATACCCTTGATATTACGGTCTGAAAGCATGGGTTTCACGTTGTAAAACCCTTGGTTTCACAGCCTAAAACCCTTGGTTTCGCGACCTGAAACCAAGGGTTTTGCAAATGAAAGGTATCAACTTTGAAAAGTGTAAGCAATCGAATTAAAAACACTTACAGTCTGAAAGAATATTAACAAATATTATGCTAAGAGATGTAAAAATACAGAAATGCATAAATATTCATTTTCAGTCTGATTTTGCATAAATATACAAAAAGAACAAAGAGCAGTGTGAGGACGGGGCGGCATCTCAACAATAAAAATAAGCGAGCTCTGAAGATTTCATTATCAATGAAATCGTGTATTGTCTTCGAT
>CAKQFW010000243.1 GCA_934230965.1 uncultured Prevotella sp. | reverse complement strand
CTTTCAGGAAAGGTTTTCAGAAAATTCCACAGCAATCCAAATGCCTCTGACCATGTTTTTGGCATTGCACTTTTCCCCATTCCTGCAAGGTATAACGATTCTCGAAAGTTGGCTAACTGTTGCCTACGTGTAGCACCGTATGTGCCTGTATGCTGAAAAATAAAATAACTTTTATATGCCTCTCTGATAAGAAAGGTCTTGCCTACACGTCGTCTTCCGTAAACAGCCACGAATTGAGATTCGTCTGAAGTTAGCAACCCGTGAAGTGTTGCCATTTCATTTTCTCTTCCTATTAACATATTTCCTCCTTTGTTATAGTTTCAAATCCTATGCAAAGATACAAAAAAGTATCGATAAGTCGTGGAAATGTGTCTGATTTTAATAGATTTCCACGACTTATCGATACTTTTTATATGCTTGGCTGTTGAAAAAAGCATGAAAAATGTTTTTTATTTCCACTTCCTTTTTTACTTTTCACCCTTTGCTGGGTCATAATAAATGTAACGTCGATGGCAAAGGGCCCGATGCAACGATACACACCACAAGATAAATAATAATGATGATAACCTATGGTGATAACTGACAAGCAGATTGTTGAAACGCTGAAACAGCAGCCCGAAGCGGGCTTCAGGTTGCTCATGGCTCGGTATCGCGAGCCCGTCTACTGGCACATACGGCGCCTGGTAGTGCGGCACGACGATGCGCAAGACGTGGCACAAGAAACCTTTGTCAGGGTGTTTCGCTCAATGCACCAATACCGGGCCGACTGCTCGTTGCGCAGCTGGATATACCAGATAGCCACAAACGAGGCCCTGCGGTGCATTAGCAAACGACGCCAAGAGGTGGTGTCGATGGAGAGCGAAGCCGCCAATGTGGGGCGAATGGCTGCCGACAGCTATGTTGACTATGACGACCAGGTTGCGGTGAAGTTTCAGCAAGCCATACAGCTGCTTCCCACCAAGCAGCAGTTGGCTTTCAACCTTCGCTACTACGACGACCTCAGTTTCGACGAGATTGCTCGCATCACCAGTTCTACCCCCGCCAGCGCCAAGGTTAACTATCATGTGGCGAAAGACAAGATTGTAAAATATATGAATGAAAACGATTGACGATATGAACAAACAAACAAATAGCGATGCCGCTCACAACTTCAGCTTTGAACAGGTGGGCAAACGCATGCCTTACACTACGCCCGATGGCTTTCTCGACGACCTTGAGGCCAACGTGCTGGCAACAGTGGCGGCCGATGCTCCCGTAGCACCCATTGCTACTGCACACACAACGGTTAAGAGGCGTTCGTATCTGAAGGTTGTTTGGCTCTCGGCACTCTCGGCTGCCGCTGCTATAACCCTCTTCTTGGTTGTACACACAGGCTTCACGGCCTCGGTCAGTGATGCCGACTGGCAGACGGTGGATGAGGCTTTTGCTCAACTATCGGTTGAAGACCAAGACTTTTTGTTAGAAGTTTATCAAGACGACCTCTTCTTAAATGACGATGCCGAGTGAGGTCACAGGTTGGCACAATCACTATCACTTTTAAAAACAATAACTACATTAACATTACAATAAAATAACTATGAAAAAATTATCTTTTATGTTGTTCATGGCTATGACCATGACACTGTCGGCACTGAGCGTAAACGCGCAGACCGTATCGCAAACCACGACACAGACCACACCGCGCGAACGCCTATCGCGTGAACAACTGGCCGAGAAACAGGCCGCCCACATTGCCACTCAGTTGGCTTTCGACGACAAAACCACGGCTCGTTTCACCGATACCTATTTGCAGTGTCAGAAAGAAATTTGGGCGCTGGGTCCACGCCCTAAGCGCATCAAGAACGCTACTGAGGAACAGACTGAACAAGAAATTAAACAGCGCTTTGAAAAGAGCGAGAAGCTGCTCAACATTCGTCAGAAGTATTATAAAAAGTATTCAGGGTTTCTGACGCAAACGCAGATACAGCGCGTGTATCAACTTGAGCGCCAGATGATGAAGCGCCAGTTGACGCGCCATAAAGGACCAAAGGGGCCACGTGGCATGCGCCCACAACAGAAATAAAACTGCATTGTTAGTGATAATATGTTAATAAGAACGTTTTCGTTTCGTAGACCGTGAGGTCTACGAAACGTTTGGCTCTCAATAAAATAATTGTTTATGATGATGAGAATAATATTGTCTGCGCTACTGATGCTTGTTTCGTGCATAGGGGCACAAGCATATCAGTCGGAGAAAGAAACCATTACGGCCATGGGCATCACCATGCCTTATCGTAAATGTGTGGTGGCCAATGGCGAGGTGGGACAGAAACCATGCCTTGTGTTGTACCTACATGGTGGGTCGAGCAAGGGCAATGATAACGAGAAACCCGTGCTGGAAAAGGGTACCGACTCGATAGCCAATTATCTTTCAGCCCATAAGATAAACGCTGTGTTTCTTATACCACAGTGCCCCTCTGATAAGTCGTGGGGCGGCCCTATGAATGGTGTGCTGAAGGCGCTGATAGAGCGATATGTTAATGCGGGCACGGTAGATGCTGATAGGGTGTACCTCTTTGGTGGCTCAATGGGCGGCACGGGCACCTGGGGCATGCTGTCGGCTTACCCTGATGTGTTTGCTGCCGCCATGCCTGTGGCAGCAAACCCCTCGAAGTGTGTGGCCGAAAATGTAGCCCAAACGCCTGCCTACACCGTGATGGGCACTGCCGATGTAATTATGAGCGTGCAGACGGCTGCCGACTTTGTGGCTCAGCTGAAGGCGCTGGGCGACGATGTGCAGATGGAAACTGAGGAGGGCTGGACGCATGAGGTTACGTGTATTGAGAGCTATACCACGCGCCGCCTCGACTGGGTGTTTGCGCACCACCGCAATGCCGACACTGGTGTTGAGGCTGTTAATGCTTCGGCTCAAGCCCTTAACGTGGTGCAACAGTGGTGGTATACGGCCGATGGGCAGCATGTAGATGCCCCACAACCCGCCCATCTTTATCTTGTGAAAGAACTGCTAAGCAATGGCGCAATGCGCACTCGAAAGGTGTATGTGCGTTAATGCTAACAATGAAATTAAATCTTCATCTTTGTTTAATATATCTTAACAAAACATCTTCTTAAAGGCTTTGATTTGTTAAATTCCTAATGCTCTGGTTTCGCATCGTTTGAAAATATTTTTTATGTGCTTGCAAATATGCGAAACCAGAGCCATTAGGCATTAGTTTTCTGTAACTG
>CAKQFW010000242.1 GCA_934230965.1 uncultured Prevotella sp. | reverse complement strand
CTGTAATATGCGGCCTTTTATTTTAACATAACATAGCCCTACAAAAATGCATATTTATACATAAATATACAGACGCCCTTCTGCCTTTCAATAAAGGTATAAACCGAAGCTTACAACAATCATAATCTTTTTATTCAAGAAAAGCCAAATTATTCACATCAAAGCGATGAATGTATATTTTTTTTTGTAAATTTGCATCTGAAAATACATATAATAATAAACGTTTTTCGATATGCTTACGATAAAACTTATCAGTGAAGAGACTGATCGTGTAATCAAAGGCTTGAACAAAAAGCATTTCCCTAATGCTGAAGAAGCCATTCAAAAAGTATTGGACATTGACAAACGCCGTCGCGAAACACAGCAGAAGTTAGATGCCAATCTTTCAGAAGCAAAGAAGAAGGCAGCCATGATTGGCCAGCTGATGAAACAAGGAAAAACTGAGGAAGCAAACCAAGCCAAGGCAGAAGTGGCTCAAATGAAAGAAGCCAGCAAACAGCTTGAAAACGAAAAAGCTGCTGCCGAAAACGACTTGCTCGCACTGCTCTATACCATTCCAAACATTCCTAACGATGATGTTCCGGAAGGAAAAGATGCCAACGACAACGTAGTGGTAAAAGAAGGCGGACACATACCAGATCTGCCTGAAGACGCTATGTGCCATTGGGACCTGTGCAAGAAATTCAACCTCATCGATTTCGACTTAGGTGTTAAAATCACAGGAGCTGGTTTCCCCCTCTACATCGGCAAGATGGCACGTTTCCAGCGCGCGCTTGAAGCCTTCTTCTTGGAAGAAGCTCGCAAGAGCGGATACCTTGAGGTTCAGCCCCCGTTCGTGGTAAATGAAGCCTCAGGCTATGGCACAGGCCAGCTGCCTGACAAAGAAGGCCAGATGTATCATTGCAACCTCGACAACCTCTACCTCATCCCTACAGCCGAGGTACCTGTAACAAACATCTTCCGCGATGAAATCTTAGACGAGAAGTCGCTCCCCATCAAGCGTTGCGCCTATTCAGCATGCTTCCGTCGCGAGGCAGGCTCTTACGGTAAAGACGTGCGTGGTTTGAACCGTTTGCACCAGTTCGACAAGGTTGAGATTGTACGCATCGACACACCAGCACACTCTTACCAGTCGCTTCAGGAGATGCTCGACCACGTTGAAGGTCTCTGCCAAAAGTTAGAGTTGCCCTACCACATCCTTCGCCTCTGCGGTGGCGATATGAGCTTCACCTCTGCCATCTGCTACGACTTTGAGGTATGGAGCGCTGCACAGAAGCGCTGGTTAGAGGTTTCATCAGTATCTAACTTCGAGAGCTATCAGGCCAACCGTCTGCACTGCCGCTATCGCAATAGCGAAACTAAGAAGATTGAGCTCTGCCACACACTGAACGGCTCTGCCCTTGCATTGCCACGCATTGTGGCCGCTATTCTCGAAAACAACCAAACCCCCGAAGGCATTCGTGTGCCTAAGGCTCTTGTGCCCTATTGCGGTTTCGAGATGATAGACGACAAAAACTTCTAATAGCAAATATAACCAGTGGGTGTCATTTTTTCCATGGCACCCACTTTTTGCTTTTTCATAAGTACATCCCCTAATTACTACCACAAGCCAAAGACCAAAGACACATGTATACAATAACATCTAAAAAACAGTTTTCAGAGAAGGTCTTCCTCTTTGAGATTGAAGCCCCACTCATAGCCAAAAGCCGCAAAGCAGGCAATTTTGTCATTGTACGTATCGACAAGAACGGCGAGCGCGTACCCCTTACCATTGCCGATGCCGACCCTCAAAAAGGCACTATTACTATTGTAGTGCAGAAAGTTGGACTATCATCGTGCAAGCTATGCAACCTTGAAGAGGGCGATGCCATTATGGACGTAGTAGGCCCGCTGGGCAATCCCACGCATATTGAAAACTTTGGCACCGTGGTTTGTGCTGGAGGTGGCGTAGGTGTAGCTCCACTTTTGCCCATCGTTAGAGCATTGAAAGCAGCAGGAAACAGGGTGCTATCAGTGATTGCTGGTAGAAGCAAAGACCTCGTTATTCTTGAAGACGAAATTAGAGAGAGCAGCGATGAAACAATTGTGATGACCGACGACGGCTCATACGGCACAAAAGGCGTGGTAACAATAGGCATAGAACAGTTTGTAAAACAAGAACATGTAGACAAAGTGTTTGCCATCGGCCCTCCCATTATGATGAAATTCTGCAGCCTGATGGCACAGAAATATAACATACCCAACGAGGTATCGCTCAACACCATCATGGTAGATGGCACAGGTATGTGTGGCGCTTGCCGACTGACCATAGGCGGAAGAACAAAGTTTGTTTGCATTGATGGCCCCGAGTTTGACGGAAACCTTGTCGACTGGGATGAGATGTTTAAACGCATGGGCTCGTTTAAGGCTGCCGAGAAAGAAGAGATGGACCACTTTGAGGCTCACCTCGCATCGCTTGACGAAGCACCCAAAACAACAACTGCTTATAACATTGCAATGGACGTTGAGCCGACCGACGAACCACTGGAGGTGCTGACTGACAGGAATGCCACATGGCGCCAAGAGCTACGTAAAGCCATGTCGGCTAAAGAGCGCACACATATACAACGCGCCGTAATGCCCGAATTGGATGCGGCATACCGCGCAACCACTCGCACCGAAGAGGTAAGCAAAGGTCTAACCAAAGAAATGGCAATCACCGAAGCACACCGCTGTCTCGACTGTGCCAAACCCTCATGTGTAGAAGGTTGCCCTGTAAATATTAACATACCCTCGTTCATCAAAAACATTGAACGCGGACAGTTCTTGGCTGCAGCAAAGGTATTGAAAAGCACATCTGCCCTACCCGCCGTTTGCGGTCGCGTATGTCCTCAAGAAAAACAATGCGAAAGCAAGTGTATACACCTGAAGATGAACGAACCCGCCGTAGCCATTGGTTATCTTGAGCGCTTCGCTGCCGATTATGAACGCGAGAGCGGACAGGCCTCAACACCTGAGACAGCACCCGCAAACGGCATAAAAGTGGCAGTAGTGGGCTCAGGTCCTTCGGGTTTAAGCTTTGCTGGCGATATGGCAAAGAAGGGATATGAGGTTCATGTCTTTGAAGCTTTGCACGAGATAGGTGGCGTATTGAAATACGGTATTCCTGAATTCAGATTGCCCAATAAGATTGTAGATGTAGAGATTGAAAACCTACAAAAGATAGGTGTGCACTTCCATACCGACTGTATTGTAGGCAAGACCATCT
>CAKQFW010000241.1 GCA_934230965.1 uncultured Prevotella sp. | reverse complement strand
TTCAAGCATATTCATAATGCAAAGATACAAAAATCTATAAAACTAAAAAACATCCCCAGTACTTTTCCACTGAGCCACAAATTATGTTGGCAAAATCTCGGCAATTTATATAAACAAAAAATCCTAACCGCTTATATTCAAGCAGTTAGGATTCTGTATGGTGCGCCTGAAAGGACTCGAACCTTCACGTCGCGAGACACTAGATCCTAAGTCTAGCGCGTCTACCAATTCCGCCACAAGCGCATTTCGGTTGCAAAAGTACTTAGAAAAGGTGAGATGTGCAAATTTTTTATCGAAAATCATAACGCCGCGATGCTGTATAATTTGAAAACGAAGTGCCGAAACTCGTCTTTATCATACAGTCGGGATAGGTTGATGATGCAACAATCTTCGGGTTTGGCGTTAAAAAACACGCGGCACATACCGTTGTTTATATCGTTGTCATTGTCGTCATCGGTATAGGCCCGTTCCTTATCATGAGCGATATAGAGGAGGTTGTCTTCCTGTTTATAGGCGAAGGGCGTGTCTATTAGCACGTTGTTATAACGTATAAAGTCGGTGGCCAACATCAGTTCGTGGCCCTCGTCGTCTACAAAGATGCTATATTCTTGTTCTTTTAATTCAGTGTAGAGGCGATTGTGAAGAAAGGTGTGCCAAGCGTTGAGGATGGCTTGTCGGCTACTTTGCAGACGCGGATAGATACGTCGCACCAGGCTATCATGGCCCAACACCTGTAGGGTGGGCTTCTTATCATTGCCTTTCTGTGCTGCCTCTTCGTCAGTGCCAAGGCTCATGATGCCTTTTATCTTGCTGAACGGCATGCGTAAATCGAGCGACAGCGTTCCATCGGCCCTCTGCTCTTGGCACACAAAGCCTTGCTCATACACCATCACGCTGCTACAGCCCTTGCGGTTGAACAACAACCGCAAGGGGTTATAGCGCCCTGTGGGCACGGTGTAGCCATCGATAAATGGGCCCAAACCAAAGTCGGGTGCTTGGTAAGGTGCTATGCGATATTGCTCGCTATTGTTCATTGTTTATATTGCTTTATTCAACATACGGAGCCTGTGCACCGTTCTGATAAGCGCCAACCTTTTCGCCCAACTTCCTATCGCCAGTCATACGATAGAGGGTGCCAGTATCGAAGTCGTTTTTATTATAAAACGTTCCCACATAGGCCAAGCCATCATTGGGCATCCATAGTGTGCCCTCTTTAAACATATCGTTTAAGAAGGTGCCCTCATAGCAGTTGCCATTTCTATAAGTCAGCGTAGCTTTTGACGAGTCTTCTCGCTTGCCATGGAACATGCTTCCTTGATATTTTGAGCGGCCATCCTTATCATCGTCACGATAATAGAACACGCCTTTACCAGCCGGTTCGTCGTTATCATTCACAGTGCCCATCCACCAGCCCTTGGTACCATCGGCACATACAACCGATACCGTATCAGTAATTTCGTGGGTTTCGACTGTCTCAATCGTATCGGGTGTTGTCTTTCCACCTGTTGTCTTTCCGCCACGGGGTACGGCGTTAAAGGCGATGATGGCTGCCACTGCCACTACTGCACCTATTACCATTTTGCTCTTATTCGATTTCTTTTCTTCCTCATCTATAGATGAAGAGGGCACGGTTACAACCTTGGGCTTAGGTGTAACCTGAGGCTTGGGTTGCGGTGTGACCTTTGGCTGAGGTGTAGGCTGTGGCTTTACCACACCAATCACATCAACCTCGGCAATGCTTGTTGCTTCATCCAGTTCGTCATAGCTGCCACCGTGTAGGCTGCACTGCGCAAGGGCGTTGAGCAGCTGGTCGATGGTTTTATAGCGGTCTTTCTTTAGCGGAGCCATTGCCTTTCTCACACAGACGGCCACCTGTGGGGGCACGCCATGTTGCTTCATCTCGCCGATGGGGAACCCGTCGTTCAATATCTCTGAAGCCTCGGGCGGACGCTGTCCCGTGAGCATCTTATAGAGGGTTCCGCCCAGTGCATACACATCCATCATGGTGGGGAACCCTTTGCCCTCGCGGTAGCTGGCTTGCTCAAGCGGAGCATAGCCAGGGGTGCCAGCGCCTACCTTGGTGCTCGACTCGGGTTCGCCATTGGCAGCATATTGCTTCGACAGGCCAAAGTCGATGAGCACCACCGTGCCATCGTCTTTTACCATGGCGTTGGCGGGCTTCACGTCAAGGTGCAGCATGCCCTTGCTGTGCATAAAGCTCAGTGCGCTGCCTAACTGCTGAGTGTAGCCCAAGGCCGTAGCAGCGTCAAGGCAATGGTGTGGAGCCTTGATGATAAGGCTGTCAAGACTTTGCCCGGAGATATACTCCATGGCATAATATACCGTGCCATTAGCTTGAAACGACTCCAGCACGCGCACAATATTCTTGTGCTGCAAGGTGCTCAGGTTGCGGGCTTCGCGTTCAAACTTCTCGCGATAATATTCAAACAGTCCGTCGCGCGAGGTGCTGCCACTGGTTACCGAGGTGTTGTCGCGGCCATTCACCTCTTTCATAAAAAACTCTTTAATGGCCACATACATATTGCTGTCGAGGGTGCCCAAGGCGCCTCGCATCTCTACCTTTGCGCGATAGGTAATGCCGAAGGAGCCTTGTCCCAACACACTTGTTATCTTATAGTCGTATGCCTCGCCGTGCAATATAATGCCTTCGGGCAAGGCCAAGTTGTTGTTCGTCATATCCTTATGTTTTATTTCTGTTTATCTTATTATTGTAGTTGCTCTTTTACACCGTCGCTGCTCCCCACCGTGTCAGTCTGTTCTTCTTGATTGTCTGGAGGCATACACCCAACGATGTATTCGCCTATACCGATAGCCAGCAAGTCGAGAAAGAAGGCCACAAACAGTATGCGCAGAAACGAACGTAGCTGCTCGCGTAGAGGCACAAGTACAATCATCAGCGCGAACAATACAATCAGTAGTGTGTTTAATATTTTTAATATTGTCATAAGCTTGTGTTATTAATGCCTTTAGGCAAGGCCGTTGTATTATCGTTACTTATTATATATATTAATGTTTCAGTTACTTATTTGTTTGTGCATTAAGTTTCTTTCCTTATGTTTTTATCATTCAATATCTAATGTTATGCATAATAAATGCTTTATCAATGAGAATATGATACGTTTTCTTCATTGTATGTATATTGAATTTTCTTTTGTCCTTTAACACATTTTTGTATTGTTTTGCATCTTGTTCTTGTCCAACATATATAGATAATGGGCGTGGGCAGTTATAGTG
>CAKQFW010000240.1 GCA_934230965.1 uncultured Prevotella sp. | reverse complement strand
ATATTATGCCGAGATGCAGCTTATCTTCTACAAAGATAATGAACATTTCGGCACTGGGCACACTTCGTCCCCCACTTTTTTTCATCCCTTGCACCCAAAAAGAAGACAGAAAGGCGCTAATGTCAACAAAATACACTAAATTTGTAGCAACAATAAAACAAGCAGAAAGAAACACACTTATGGATAACAACACCACGATGGCACAAACGCGCCGACCGCTGCGCTTCGCTCTCTTCGGCAACGAATATCAGCCCAAGAGGTCGGCCACGCTATATAGCATGCTCTCGTTCATGCGCACCATGGGGGCAGAGATATACATCGACCGCGCCTTCTACGACTTCCTCACCACGGGGCCCTACCCCAACCTACAGGTAGACGGCGTGTTTGATGGCGACGACTTTGACGTAGACTTCGTCATCTCAATGGGCGGCGACGGCACCTTTTTGAAGGCAGCCGCACGGGTGGGGGCCAAGCTCACACCCATCATCGGCATCAACATGGGCCGACTGGGTTTCTTGGCCGACGTGCTGCCCGCCGAGGCAGTAGACGCCTTGCAGGCCATCTACGCAGGAGAATATACAATTGAAGACCATACCACCATCATGGTTGAGACCGATGGCGAGCCCTTCCTTGGCAACCCACACGCCCTAAACGACATTGCCGTGCTGAAACGCGACAACGCCTCGATGATTAGCATACGCACCAGCGTGAACGGCGAATTCCTCGTCAACTATCAAGCCGATGGCCTCATCGTGGCCACGCCCACAGGCTCTACGGCCTACTCGCTGTCGAACGGTGGCCCTATCATCGTACCACAAACGGGGTCGATATGTCTCACCCCCGTGGCCCCTCACAGCCTCAACATACGCCCCATCGTGCTGAACGATGACAGCGTGGTGACGCTGAGCGTAGAGTCGCGCTCGCACAATTTCCTCATCGCCGTTGACGGTCGTAGCCAAAAGCTCACCGAGTCGACCACCCTCACCATTCGCAAAGCCCCCTTCGCCATTCGTATCGTGAAACGTAACGACCGCCGCTACTTCGCCTCGCTGCGAGAAAAGATGATGTGGGGAGCGGACGTTAGATAAGGGAAGAAGTCTATGGTAAGTGAAGAACGAAGAGTGAAGAGTGAAGAATTCTAATGTCTTGTGGCTTTTCGCTTGTTGACAAACATTTATAACAAAGCATACTTCATAACAAAGCATACTTTTAAACATAGCATACTTTTAAACATAGCGATACATTATAACAGAGCAACGTGATGCAGTTACGCAAACTATTACATATTCCCCCTACACGCTACACCACACGGCAGACGGCGGTGTGGCTGTGGCGAGCATGGCGCGGAAACAGAACACAGGCCACGCTGAACGCCACCATCGGACTGGTACAGGTGATGGTGACGTTGGCACAGGTGTGGGCCGTGAAACATGCCATCGACATTGCAGCGGGCACACTGCCAGGCAACATCTACTGGGCGGTGGGCGTAATGGCGCTGCTCATCCTCATCGACTTTGGCCTCAACATCGCCTCGATATGGGTGCGTAACATCTTAGGCATCAAAGCACAAAACCGTATGCAGCAGCGCATGCTCGACCGCATACTGCGCTCTGAGTGGGGCGGACAAGAGCGGCTACACTCGGGCGACGTGCTCAACCGCCTTGAGTTTGACGTCAACACGGTTGTCAACTTTCTCACCGAGACGTTGCCCAGCACGCTGTCGGTGCTGGCGCTGTTCTTCGGCGCCTTCTTCTACCTCTTCAGCATGGATCACACGCTGGCCTTCATCATCGTGGGCATCATACCCGTATTTGTGGCCTTCAGTAAGATATATGTGGGGCAGATGCGACACCTCACACGGTCGGTGCGCGAGGCTGATAGCAAGGTGCAAAGTGTGCTGCAAGAAACCATTCAGCACCGCATGCTCATCAAAACGCTGGAGAGCGACGACGAAATGGTGAACCGCCTGGAGAACACACAGGGCATGCTGCGCCGCCGCGTGGTGAAGCGCACGCTGTTCTCGGTATTCTCAAACTTGGTGCTCAACTTCGGCTTTGCCTTAGGCTACCTCGTGGCCTTTCTGTGGGCGGCCGTGCGCATGGCAGCAGGCACCCTGTCGTTTGGTGGCATGACGGCCTTCTTGCAGCTGGTAAACAAAATTCAAACGCCAGCCCGCAACCTCACACGCCTGGCGCCCGCCTTCGTAAGTGTGTTTACGGCGGCCGAGCGACTGATGGAGTTGGAAGAAGACCCTATGGAGGAACAGGGCGACCCCATCTTCATGCAAGCTCCCTGTGGCATACGTCTTGACAACGTAAGCTACCATTATGATTATAATAAGGAGAGCAATAAGGAAGGAGGAAACAATAAGGAAGAAGGAAACAATATCGAGAATAAGAATAAGAACAATAACTATAATAACAACGACGATAGCAAAGTCGAAAACAAGGATAACGTAAAGCGCAATGTTATTCAGCAGCTATCGTTCAATTTTCCACCCGGCACCTGCACAGCCATCTTAGGCGAAACAGGAGCGGGCAAGACCACGCTGGTGCGCCTGTTGCTGGCCTTGCTGCATCCGCAAGAGGGCAAGGTGAGCCTGTATAACGAGCACGAAAGCCAGACGCTATCGCCCCTGATGCGCTGCAACTTTGTGTATGTGCCGCAGGGCAACACGCTGATGAGCGGCACCATACGCGACAACCTACGCCTGGGACGCCTCAACGCCACCGACGACGAGATGTATGCCGCCCTCGACAAGAGTTGTGCACAGTTTGTGCGCGAACTGCCACAGGGTCTCGACACGCTATGTTCAGAACAAGGTGGCGGCCTGAGCGAAGGTCAGGCACAGCGCATTGCCATTGCTCGCGCCTTGCTGCGCGACCGACAGATTATGCTGTTTGACGAGGCCACGTCGGCCCTCGACCCCGATACCGAGCGCCAACTGCTACAAAACATTCTTTCTACCCACGAGAAGACGGTTATCTTTATCACTCACCGCCCCGCCGTAGTAGACTATTGCGACCAAACGCTCACGCTCTGTCGGCAGTAGAGACAAAACATTATAATTTGGGTTCAGCAGATATCTCAGATTAAACAGACACACTTTTAAAGTAGGAGGGGCTGTTTATTTAGTTGCTGGAGGACGGGGCACGGAGACCACCGTCCTACTATAGTTAGCATGGCAAATCTCAGTAGGACGGTGGTCTCCGTGCCCCGTCCTCCAGCAAGAAGCAAGGCTATTCACTCCCCTCTC
>CAKQFW010000239.1 GCA_934230965.1 uncultured Prevotella sp. | reverse complement strand
TAAAATAACAAAATAAGGTCTTAAAATGTTTGTGCAATGAATTAAAATGCTTACCTTTACACGTCAAAATATGCCTACATGCGCTCAGAAACGAAATAAATGCCCTTTACGGCAATGTTCTTTTAAAATGAGCGAGTTGGTTCGACGTTTTAAGTTTTAGCAATATTGTACATATTGACACATAGATTATATTATATATAAATGGACGAAAATCAGACATTTGACTTAGACCGCATCATGAAGGTCAACATTGAGGATGAGATGAAAACCTCTTACATCGACTATAGTATGTCGGTGATTGTTGCTCGTGCCCTTCCTGATGTGCGCGATGGCTTTAAGCCAGTTCACCGCCGTATACTTTATGGTATGCTTGGCATTGGAAACACCAGCAATAATCCTTACAAGAAATGTGCCCGTGTCGTAGGTGAGGTATTAGGTAAATACCACCCCCACGGTGATAGTTCTGTGTATGGCGCGTTAGTGCGCATGGGACAGAGCTGGAATATGCGTTATATGCTTGTTGACGGACATGGTAACTTTGGTTCAGTTGACGGTGACTCACCTGCAGCCATGCGTTACACCGAGTGCCGCCTTTCAAAGATGGGTGAGCATATTATGGACGACTTAGAGAAGGATACCGTCGATATGGTTCCCAATTTCGACGATACCCTTATTGAGCCATCTGTAATGCCTACCAAAATTCCGAATCTTCTTGTTAATGGTGGTAACGGTATTGCTGTAGGTATGGCAACCAATATCCCTACTCATAACCTTGCTGAGGTTATTGATGGATGTTGCGCATATATTGATGATAATGATATTGATACCGAAGGATTGATGCAGTTTATTAAAGCCCCTGATTTCCCCACAGGAGCTTATATCTATGGCCTTCAGGGCGTGAAAGATGCTTATGAAACAGGCCGTGGACGCATTGTTATCCGTGCCAAATCAGAGATCGAGAGTGGTGATACTCACGACAAGATTGTTGTTACCGAGATTCCTTACGGTGTAAATAAAGCTCAGCTTGTAGAAAATATTGCCGACCTCGTTAAAGAAGGAAAGCTTGAGGGAATTTCTAATGTTAACGACGAGTCGGGTAGACAGGGTATGCGTATCGTTGTTGATGTAAAGCGTGATGCTAATGCTAACGTTATTTTGAACAAACTTTACAAGATGACGGCAATGCAGAGCAGTTTCTCTGTCAATTGCATTGCACTGGTAAAAGGTCGCCCCCGTTTGCTTTCTCTTAAAGATTGTGTGCGTCATTTTGTTGATCATCGTCATGATGTTACCATTCGTCGCACCAAGTTTGAGTTGAAGAAGGCGCAAGATCGTGCACATATTATTGAAGGCTTGATTATTGCTTGCGATAATATTGATGAGGTGGTTCACATTATTCGAGCCAGCAAAACGCCTGTTGATGCTCAACGCAATTTAGAGCAGCGCTTCTCTTTAGACGAGGTTCAGTCGAAAGCTATTGTAGATATGCGTTTGGCACAGCTCACAGGCTTGCGTATGGATCAGTTGCGTAACGAGTATGCAGAGCTTGAAAAACTCATTGCACATTTGCAAGCAATTCTTAACGATCCTGAATTGTGCAAACAGGTGATGAAGGACGACTTGTTAGAGGTTAAAGAGAAGTATGGCGATGCACGTCGTACCGAAATTAAACCTTACGAGCATGAATTCAATGCTGAAGACTTTTATCCCAATGATCCTGTGGTTATTACAGTTAGCCATTTGGGTTACATTAAGCGTACCCCGCTGAGCGAGTTCCGCGAGCAGGCACGTGGTGGAGTAGGAGCCAAGGGAGCACGTACACGCGAGCAAGATTTTACCGAATACATCTATCCCGCTACCATGCATCAAACCATGATGTTCTTTACTCGTAAGGGACGTTGCTATTGGTTGAAGTGCTACGAGATACCTGAGGGCGACAAGAACTTCAAGGGACGCGCTATCCAGAATATGCTCAATATTGAGAGCGACGATTCTGTAAATGCTATGTTGCGTCTAAGAGGATTGAATGACGAAGAGTTTGTCAATTCACATTATGTAGTATTTGCCACCAAGAATGGTACTGTGAAGAAGACATGCCTTGAGGCATATTCACGTCCGCGTGCCAATGGTGTGATTGCTATTAATATTGTTGAAGGCGACGAGGTGGTAGACGTACGTCTTACCAATGGTAAAAATGAGCTTATCCTTGCTAACCGCAATGGTCGTGCCGTACGTTTCGACGAGGCCGATGTACGCGTGATGGGTCGCGTCTCAACAGGTGTGCGTGGTATGCGTCTTGATGGCGATGATGATGCTGTTGTAGGCATGATTGTTGTTAACGATGCCAGTGCAGAAACCGTAATGGTAGTGAGCGAAAATGGCTATGGCAAGCGTTCGCAGGTTGAAGATTATCGTAAGACCATGCGTGGCGGTAAGGGTGTAAAGACCCTTAATATAACCGACAAGACAGGCCGTTTGGTAGCCATAAAGAACGTAACCGATGAAAACGACCTTATGATTATCAATCGCAGTGGAATTGCTATTCGTCTGTCGGTAGCCGAATGTCGTATTATGGGTCGTGCTACACAAGGCGTGCGTCTTATCAATCTTGCTAAGAAGAATGATGTAATAGCCAGTGTATGCAAGGTGATGAGCAGCGAGCTTGAGGCTACTGTTGAAGAACAAAGTCGCAGCAACTTTTCAGAAACGACTAATAAGATAGAAAATGCTTTGATGTCGAATAATGAAACTGAAGCGCCTGAAGAGGTGGAAGATGTGAACGATGCCGATACTACTGATCAGCAAGACGACATTGCGCCCGAATCGTATGGCGACTTGTTTAGTCAGCATCTTGACAATGACGACGTGAAGTAAGGTTTACAACCCTTCCTTCTCGAATATAAACAATTTAATAAGGTAATATTACACTTAACAAATAAATCTTTATGAAGAAACTTATGGTCATGGCCCTGATGGCAGTAGCTGCTAGCTCGGCCTTTGCTCAGGGCGATGCTTTGAAAAGCATCCTGAAAGCAAAAACGTATGCTGATGCAGAGTCTCTGCTTAAAAGCAATGTAACATCTCTCACTAGCGAGCAGAAAGCTAAGGCTTACAACAAGCTGGTACAGCTTTCGTTAGAAAAAGTGCAGAAGGAAGAGGGCATTATGAGTGCCAACGCAGTTGCTAAGCAGATGGGTCAGAAGGAAGAGCCTTTTGATACTTTGGGTATGTATAACTCGCTTTGTGCTGCTTTAAAGGATGCTATGGAG
>CAKQFW010000238.1 GCA_934230965.1 uncultured Prevotella sp. | reverse complement strand
CAAAAATAAAAAGAGCTGGTTGGGACTGCTCTTACCTTGATAAGGTGATGTCATAAAGTAATGCGTCGGCCCTGTCAAGCATTTCACACAATTCTATCAAGCGTTTCGCCTGATTATAGGCAGCATATCGCATGAATATAGGCTGCATATCGCCTTTCTACCACCCCTTTTCCTATTTTCCTTTACACCCTACTCGTTCTTTTACTAAACAGCTTTACACACAACAAATAACGTTACTAAGTGGCTTAACTGGCATCGCAAAACCATCATCGCCAAAAGAAGATATTAACGGACGATAAATAACCGTCGCCAAAGGCGGCGAATGTACATAACCGCTGGTGATTGAACGAAGTGAAGGAACCTGCGGATAACCTGATACAAACAAAGCGTCCTCGAAGAGGGCGAACATATACAGAAGCCCCCACACTGTGCTGTCGCACGGCTTCCCCTTCCCCGTTCTTGCTCTAGCAAGCGACCAAAGGTCGAGCGGGAGAGGGGAAGAATACCCTTGCTTGTTGCTGGAGGACGTGGCACGGAGACCACCGTCCTACTTTGTTGGCACATCAATCTGTGTTCGTTTAAATATTCAGCGACAATAATTCGTGGTTAAATTCATGGATAATTCATGATAATTCGTGTTTCAATCGAGTAGAACAGAGTCTCCGTGCCCTGTTCTACCATATCATCTAACGCTTACAACAAAAAGCTTTCATAATTATCTCTTGTTATCACCTTAAAATCAGTATCTGCATAAGAGCGAGAGAAAGACAAGGGTAACGCTGCCTTTCGTTTGGGGTTCCACTTAAATTCTACAGCTGTTAGTTGTCCGTCAATATCCTCTATATAATCTATTTCTTGCTTGGTAGTAGAACGCCAAAAATAGCTCTTTGCATAAGATTTTTCATAACGAAGCTTCTTCAATCGTTCCGACACCAAGTAGTTTTCAAACAAAGCGCCCGTATCTAATCTATTCTCTAACATCTGATAGTTTCCTATCACAGCATTACGAATTCCGCAATCCCAAAAGTATATCTTACGAGCAAATTTAAGTTCGTTGCGTAAGTTTCTACTAAAAGAGCCTAACCTAAACACGATATACGACTGCTCTAAAAGCATGACATAGTTTTCTACGGTTTTAGGATCAAGGCCACATGTCTGCGACAATTCGTTATACGACACCTCCGACCCCATTTGAAACGCTAAGGCTTGCAACAATTTAACTAACTTATCGCTCTTCTTTATCTTATCAAACATTAAGATATCTTTGTAAAGATAGCTGTCGGCCAGCTCGCTCAACACCATTTTCTCGTCGCCAACATTATTAATAACGTCAGGATAACTACCATAAACCAAGCGATGCGCCAAGAGCCGTTTCTCCTCCAAGAGGCCGTTATGCGCTACCAACTCGCCGAAAGAAAGTGGATACATCCAATACTCTATCTTCCGACCCGTAAGAGGTTCGTTAATCATATTCGACAAATCGAAAGAAGAACTACCCGTAGCCACCACTTGCACATCAGGTATATTATCAATTATTAATTTTAGGCACAACCCAATGTTTACAATTCGCTGGGCCTCATCAATAACCACTATCTTCTTTTTTCCAATAACAGCACCAAGCATGGTTGAAGAAGCGTTTTCAAACAAGCTACGCACATCTTGCTCGTCACCGTTTAACCATAAAACGTCATCACGCTCACGAAGCATGTTTTTTAGCATTGTGGTCTTACCCACCTGGCGTGCACCAAAGAGGATAAGGGCTTTACCCTGACCCAATCGTTGCTGAATAGCTTTTTCTAAAATGCGCTGTATCATACCTAATAATCATTATTAATAACGGTTACAAAAATACACATTATCCTCTTCAATTCCAAATAATTCAATATATTTTTGGATTACATTCCAAATAATTCAATATATTTTTGGATTACATTCCAAATAATTCAATATATCTTTGGATTACGCTTTCCACATTCTATTATTTAACCCTAAATTATTGTGCGTTATTTTGCATCTGCATCTAAACGAAAGAGTGATTAGAAATGAGACATTGCTTACACATAACAATATATTATCAAGAAAACGTTGCACGGCCCGATAATTCTTTGTATATTTGCACCTTATTATATTATAGGCAATTTATTATAGGCAATTTATAGGCAAAAAGCGCAAACAATCATACACACATATATACAAGCAACGACAATAGATGAAAGAATTTGTAATATCTGAGGTGAAAACCGAAACCGCCGTGCTGGTGGGCCTTATCACCAAAGACCAAGATGAAGCAAAAACCACTGAATATCTTGACGAGCTGGAGTTTCTGGCCGACACCGCTGGTGCCGTAACCGTGAAACGCTTTACGCAGCGCGTGGGTGGCCCCAGCGCCATTACCTACGTGGGAAGCGGAAAGCTGCAAGAGATACGCCAATATATTAAAGACGAAGAAGATGCCGAGCGCCCCGTGGGCATGGTTATCTTCGATGATGAGCTGTCGGCAAAGCAGATACGCAACATTGAGAAAGAGCTTGAGGTAAAAATTCTTGACCGCACCTCGCTCATTCTCGACATCTTTGCCATGCGCGCACAAACGGCAGCCGCAAAAACACAGGTAGAGTTGGCACAATATCGCTATATGCTGCCTCGCCTGCAACGCCTGTGGACCCACCTTGAACGTCAGGGTGGCGGCTCGGGTTCGGGCGGCGGAAAAGGTAGCGTGGGCTTGCGTGGTCCGGGTGAGACCCAGCTTGAGATGGACCGCCGTATTATCTTGGGCCGTATGAGCTTGCTGAAAGAGCGCCTGGCCGAGATTGACAAGCAGAAGACCACGCAGCGCAAAAACCGCGGCCGCATGATACGTGTGGCGCTGGTGGGATATACCAACGTGGGCAAGAGCACCATCATGAACCTGCTGTCGAAGAGCGAGGTGTTTGCAGAGAACAAACTCTTTGCCACCCTCGACACTACCGTGCGCAAGGTGGTAATAGAGAACCTACCCTTCTTGCTGGCCGACACCGTAGGCTTTATTCGTAAGTTGCCCACCGACCTGGTCGACTCATTTAAATCGACCCTCGACGAGGTGCGCGAGGCCGACTTGCTGGTACACGTAGTAGACATCTCGCACCCCGACTTTGAAGAGCAGATAAACGTGGTAGAGAACACGCTGAAAGACTTGGGTTGCGCCGACAAGCCCTCGATGATTGTCTTCAACAAGATAGACAACTACACATGGACGGAGAAAGAAGAGGACGACCTCACCCCGCCGACAA
>CAKQFW010000237.1 GCA_934230965.1 uncultured Prevotella sp. | reverse complement strand
TTCCATATCCACAACACGCTTACTGAGCCTATGACGCAGAAAATGAAGTTTAGAAGGTAGCCACGACCGAAGAGTTGTATATCAAGTAGGCTACTGATCCATGCTCCAGCATAGCTACCAACAATACCTATAACGAGGTTCATACAGCAGCCTTTGCCTTGACCGCTCATGATACGGTTTGCAACGTAGCCTATAAGGATGCCTGTGAGGATGGGCCATGCTGTGAAGTGGGCAATATGTTCTAACATAATTTAATTGATATTTCTGAGTTTGTTTTTGCAAAGATAGATAAAAGTCCCGATTTATAGGCCAGTTGGTGGAAAAAACTAAAATGAATATCTCCGAGTGTTCGCTGCTTGGGTTGAAAGATACTGTTTATTTAGTTATTCTGATATAAGAATTTGCTATTGTGACAAAAAAATATTATTTTTGTCGCAAAATTTGCGACGTTATCTCACGCATAATGTCGCATTTAATAAAAAGTATGCTCTATTATGTATATACACGAAAGAGAAAATTGGACGACATTCAGATGGAACGCTTCTGCACTTACTACATTATTAGAAGAAGTGAGCCGTAAGCAGGGATTGTTGTATGGCAGACTTGCTACGCTCGGCTTCGATAGTAAATTAAAGGCAATGGCAGAGAATTTGACGTATGATATTGTTTTTTCATCGGAGATAGAAGGTGTACGGCTGAATGTAGATGAGGTTCGTTCATCTATCGCCCGAAAACTTGGCCTTGAGAATGTTAAGTATACAGCACCATCGCATTACGTTGACACTGTAGTAGCAGTTATGCTAGATGCCATCAACAACTATGACCAGCCATTGACCAAAGAAAAACTTTGTGCATGGCAAGCATCGTTCTTTCCCACAGGTTTTAGTGAGGGTTCACAAATTGAGGTAGGTAGGTATCGTACACATGAGGAACATATTGTTTCGGGTATGTTTGGCAGAGAGAGGGTACACTACATAGCTCCGTCACCAGATCGTTTGGAGGAAGAAATGGCAGCATTTATAGAATGGTTCAATAAAAATGAGGATATAAGTTCTGTAATACGTTCTGCAATAGCTCATTTTTGGTTCGTTAGCATTCATCCTTTTGAGGATGGTAACGGACGACTTGCCCGAATACTCTCTGACATGTTATTGGCTCGTGGAGACAGGAGTGAGTTCCGTTTCTACAATATATCATCACAGATAAATAAGGACAAGAACCATTACTACGACATGTTGGAGAGAACGCAACATGGTGATGGTGACATTACTGAATGGATTTCGTGGTATGCAAAAACTCTATCCATTGCACTTGATGAAGCAGAAGCCATCGTTACTACTATCTTGAACAAAAGTTTCTTCTGGCAAAAGGTATCATCTGTTGCATTAAGTCAAAGGCAAACAGACATACTCAATTTATTCCTTGATGGCTATGAAGCTAGAATAACTTCTAAAACGTGGGCATCATTGGCGAAATGTTCAAAGGATACCGCAATACGCGACATTCAAGACCTTGTTGAAAAAAGCATTTTATGTGAAGATATACCAGGCGCCAAACGTCCGAGTTATTCCATCATATTCGATCCTAGCGATATAACAGCATTTTTCTCTGATATTGACATAAAAGAAAGTAATAATGCTCTATATTTGACTGCGTTGTATAAAGGTAAACAACAGGTTCGTGAACGGATTTTGCCGTTAGATGCAGAACGCTTCAAAAAAGGTGATTTACCATTGAAAAATCTGCTTGCCAAGTATTGCTCATATATAAAAATGAGTTAGCGATGAATTTATGGCATATTCCTTCTCTCTCTACCATATTCGCCCCTCCATCTCAAGCAACCTTCTTTTAGCCTCCAATCCTCCGGCATAGCCTGTTAAGGTATGGTTGCTGCCAATAACGCGATGACAGGGGATGAGGATGCTGATGCCGTTTGCGCCAATGGCTCCTGCCACGGCTCTCACGGCTTTTGTGTTGTCAATGCTCTGAGCAACATCTTTATAGCTTCTTGTCTCGCCGTATGGTATGTTGAGCAATGCGTTCCATACTTGTTGTTGGAAGTCGGTGCCCACGATAAGCAACGGGATGTTGAAGGTTTTTCGTTTGCCAGCAAAATATTCGTCAAGTTGCATCTTCGTTTGTTCCAAGACTGAAGATGAGGCTACGATGCAGTCGGCATTGAAGCATCTTCTCAGTCTACGTTTGTTGCGCTCAGCACAGGGCTTTTGGTTCCAATCGCAAAGACACAGTTTCTCTTCAATAGAGGCCAAAATAATCTCACCGCAAGGCGAATCGTAGTATTGAATGTTTACTTGTTTCTTCGTGCTATTTATTGTCATAAGTAGGTGGCAAACAATCTGTTGAATAAGCTATACCTCAATAATTAGGCAATGCCTAAAAAGTGAAGGGCCTCGCTGAAGAGGCCCATGTTTTATTCGATATACTTAATCATGTCATCACGTCGGGGCTTAGCATCAGGCGTTTGGTCGGGATAGCCCAAAGCGATGCAGTAGAGCAGTTTGTAGCCTTTAGCAAACGCCATTCGGTCGAGATAAGGCTTGGCTGAAGGCGAATCGAGAATCCAGCGTGCCGAACTGCCTAAGCAACAAGAGCCTATACCTCTTGCCCACGCAGCAAGAATGATGTTTTCGCCCAGCAGTCCACAGTCAATCTGCGACATGTCATACTGCGTGTCGTGGGCAATGCAGATAACGCAAGGTGCATTTACAAAGATATTCTTAAAACCTTCGCGCTCAGCTATCTTTGGGTTGTCTTTTACCACGGCTTGAGTAATTGAGTCGATGAGGGCGGGCGAGTCAATCACTCTAATCTCATACGACTGTAGGTTCTGACCATTGGGTGCATTGATGCCACACTTCAGTATCTCGTTCAATGTCTCGCGGCTGATAACCGAGTCTTTGTAAGCACGAATGCTTCGGCGGCTCATCATCAGTTCGGTTACAACACTTGCCTTATCCACTGTTTGCGTCGCCTCTTGCTGTTTGCTTTCGTGGCAAGCCGTCAGCAACAGTGCTGCTGCAATGCCTAATACAGTTTTTCTCATCATAATATTGTTGTTGTTATTGGTGTGTAGACTGAAATTGCTGATGCAAATTTAGATAAAATATCCGAATTATAAGCCAGTTGGGATAAAAAACAGAAATGAATATCTCCGAGTGCTCGCTGCTTGCGTTGAAAATGTCAAGACCGACATACCTAAAATCTTGCATCAACGTGCTCTAAGTCACAAATTATATTTATTTTTGGGAAGA
>CAKQFW010000236.1 GCA_934230965.1 uncultured Prevotella sp. | reverse complement strand
CGACATACACATAACAGGTGCGCAAGAAGTCGTAACGCGGCGAAATGAGTACACGACCCTTATAGTCTTTCATGCCAAAGCGGCCGTTTTCTTCAAACACCTCATGAAACTGTAAGTATTTGTCTTTTATGCGGTTAAGGTAAAACACCATGCGGCGCTTGTCGTTCACCAAATGCACCAGATAGGCAAAGGTGTCGCAATAGTTGGCCATGGCGCGCGCCAACACTATCTTGAAGTCGAGGCCGCTGATGGCCTTGCGGTTCAAGTCGATATATTTGGCTATCACCTCTTCTTTCTCGGCCACCGACAGCGGAGCAATGTTCTCTTCAAACTTCAACATAATGTGCTTGCTGCCCTTCATGGCCTTGATATAACGGTGTATCTGGCGGGCCATCTCATCGCACACAAACTTATCTATGCGAGCCACTTCTATCTCGTCCTCGTAGGTCGACTCAAAGTTTTCTTGTGTAATCTTTTTATCCATTTCGTTCATAATCTCTTAATGCTTTACTTGTCTTTACAATCGGAAAACCTTTTGGCCAAAATTACGACTTTTTGACGACAACACAAAACAAAACACCCATCTTTTTAATACGCAACAGCGTTTTCGGTGTTGTGTGGGCGAACAGGGGCCCGAGCCCCACCCCCGCGCCGCTTACGCGGCTTCCCCCTCCCCTTATGGAGGGGAGTGAATAGCCTTGCTAACTTTAGTAGAACAGGGTCTCTGTGCCCTGTTCTCCAGCAAGAAGTGAGGGTATTCACTACCCTCTCCAGCGGGGAGGGGTTGGAGGTGGGGCTTTTGGATGCCCTGTTCTCCAAGAACCAGCAAAGGTAACTACCCCCTCCCTACGGGGGAGGGGAAAGCCGCGCGGGCGCGGCAAGGAGAGGGGCCGTAGCCCTTAATCTCCCCAATAGTTACCGTCGTCTTCTATATCGGGGTCAGGAATATTGTTGCTGTCGCCCCTAGTAATCTCCGAGCCCACCATAATGGCGCAGCCTTCTATCTTTACCACCTCGATGCGAGGTGCTATATATTCTGATTTCTTCATAACGTTATTGTCTGTTGTTTTTTATAAATAGCGTTGTTACAGTTTTTTAGTTTACCATCACCTTCTTAGTCTTGCCACCCACGCGCACAATGTTCAATCCGCGCTGCAAGCTGTTCAGGCGACGGCCCTGTAGGTCGTACATCTCGGTGCCTTCGTTCTCGGCAGCCTCTACGCCATTGATGCCTGTCACGCCACCCTCGTCATCTACAGTGATGGTCAGCACGTTAGCACCCATCGCGCCAGCCACAGCGGGTGTGATGTAGGCGCGCAAGGCGTTGATGTTTACGCTCGAGCCAGGACGATTGTTTATCAAATCGCTGGCCAGCCAGAAGTTATCTTTCAGAATAATATAGTTGTCGTTAGGCAGATTAGTCTTATCGGCGAAGGTGCCCACCAGGTTAGCGGTGGTGGTGCTCTGTGTCTGTGCCTCGTTTACCAGCACATCGTCTACGCCCACAATCTCAATCTTATTGCCAGCGGTGTTTGCGCCACGCACAAACACGGGGGTGCCAGCAGCAATGGTGCCGCTAAGCATAGTGGTAGACAGGCTGTTACCCTCTACGCCCTTCAGCGCATAGAAACGGTATGCCGCATTATCGTTGGTGCTGAAAGCAAAAGGCAAACATATTGTGGCCCACTCGTAGGTGTGGTTGCGCAGGTAGTGCGCCTTATTGCCATACAGCTCTACCTTTTCGCTCTTGTGCTCGCCATACTTTTTATATTTTTTAAGATAGCCTGTTTGGTTGTTTGCCATATTTGAAGTCGCGTCCTGTAAGTCTTTGTAAGCTACGGCACCAACGAGTTTTTCACAATCACCAAACATCCAGTCATCCTCACCCGTTATCACAAACTTGTCACCTACATAGATGGTCTCGAGGTTTTTACAATACTCAAACATCGAAACCATGCCATAATCATCAGGATTTGTTTTTGAGGTATCGAAGTTTGTCAAATCAAGCTCTTTAAGAGACTCAGATTTATAGAACATGCGCCCCATATTTTCTACATTCGATGTATTAAAATGTGTCAGATCGAGAGCAGTTAAAACTGATAGGTGACCAAACATCATATACATGTTCTTAACGTTCGAGGTATTGAAATTTCGGACGTCAAGAGAGAGCAACTTTTCACAAGAATCAAACATATAGCTCATATCTATCACCTTCGATGTGTTGAAACTTGATAAATTAAGCTCTGTAAGTTCAGTACATGACTCAAACATCTCGTCCATGTATTCCACTTCATCAGTATGCAGATATTCAAGGCCTTGCAGTTCGGTCAAACTTTCAAAAGAATAAAACCACTTGCTACAAGAAATGGGACGAACAGCGTCGAAGCTGGGATCGAAGACCACCTTCGTAATGTTCGCACTTTGTTCATACCAGCCTGGCTCACTCTGGCCTTCGTTCAACGCATAAACAGTGGCTCCCTCTGGAACCGTACCTCCTTTTTGGAACGTCAGCGATTTGTCGGCTGAATTAAACACTACTTTAACATCGCTTTGCGCCAACAAATTAACGGGCGAAAGCAAGAAAATTAATGTGAGAAGAGCAGAAATTTCCCCCCCCCACACAATCTTTTTAGAAAATCAGTAACCATAAACATAGTTGTAAAAAAATAATAAATAGTTTTTATTTTATCCGTAAATTAATTAGTGAATAAATACGTTTTTATTTATAACTTTAATGTTGGTTTTACAAAGTGGCTATAGCTGTAATAAATTGACGCTACGCCAGTTATACATTGTTTTAATTTTTATGTTCTTATGTTTGGGGCTGCAAAGATATATCGTAAAAACGAAATAAGGAACAATAGAATAGTTAAATCACAAACATTTTAAAACGAATTAACATAAAATATAATCATAGCCCCATTTTTGAAACAAAACTTAACAAATCAAGCACTACATAACCAACGATAACTCACTGTGCAACAAACGCATAGAAAAGTTGTAATTACGTTGGGGGCTAAAGGATGGGGCATGCTGCTTGCTGGAGGATAGATTACGTTGTATGCTGGAGAATGGATTACGTTGGGTGCTGGAGGACGGGGCACGGAGACCACCGTCCTACTAAAGTTTGCCATGCTAATATATAGTAGAACAGGGTCTCCGTGCCCTGTTCTCCAGCACCCCGCAGTTTAAAAAAGATTGTGGTAGGCTACTGAAAAAGTTTGGGATGTTTTTGGGATATTTTGGATTGTTGAGCGGGGTAGGCTCGCCGCCTACGGCGTTGCTCGCATGGGTCAAAAA
>CAKQFW010000235.1 GCA_934230965.1 uncultured Prevotella sp. | reverse complement strand
GCTGCCCCACAGCAACGCCACGACCAGCACCCAGCCTTTACACATTGTTTTTATCATAAGTGTTATCATTCTCCTTCAATCATCTTCAAGAACGTGTCTTCATCAACGATGGCCACGCCCAGCTTTTCGGCCTTTTCAAGCTTTGCGGGCCCCATGTTTTCGCCAGCCAGTATAAACGATGTCTTGCCGCTGATGCTGCCTACATTTTTTCCGCCATGCTGCTCAATAAGGGCCTTATACTCGTCGCGGCTGTGGTGCTGAAACACGCCACTAATAACGATGCTCTTACCCTGTAGCACGTTTGATGTGGGTGCAGCCTCGTCGTCGTCGTTGCTGGCCATGCTCATTTGTAGGCCATAGGCGCGCAGCCGCTCAACAATGTGGCGGTTGGTGGGATTATTGAAGTAGGCCAAGATGCTATTGGCAATAACCTCTCCCACCCCATCAATCTGCATGAGGGTAGAGAGCGACGCGTTCATCAGCGCATCAATGTTGCCCAGGTGGCGGGCAATGAGGCGTGCCGACGTCTCGCCCACGAAGCGTATGCCCAGGGCGAAGACCACACGATCGAAGGGCACCTGCTTTGATGCCTCAATAGCCTTCACTATTTTCAGTGCCGAGCGCTGTTTGTTTCCGCCCGCACAAATGTCGGTGGGCTTAATGTCGTACAGGTCGGCTATGTTGTGTATCAGTCCGCGGCGGTAGTATTCGTCAACGGTTTCAGGGCCCAGCGAGTCGATATTCATGGCACGGCGAGCAATAAAGTGCTCAATGCGCCCCTTTATCTGCGGCGGGCATGCAGCATCGTTAGGGCAATAGTGGGCCGCCTGGCCTGGGTATCGCACCAGCGGGGCCCCACATTCGGGGCAATGGGTAATGAAGGTTATGGGCTGTGCGTTGGGCAGACGCTTGGTTGCCTCTACGCCCACTATTTTAGGTATAATCTCGCCGCCCTTCTCAACATACACATAGTCGGACAGGTGCAGGTCGAGGCTGCGTATAAAGTCTTCGTTGTTTAGCGTGGCGCGGCGCACGGTGGTGCCCGCCAGTTGCACAGGCTGCATATTGGCCACTGGCGTGATGGCACCCGTTCGGCCCACCTGATACGTCACCTCTTCAAGGCGTGTAAGGGCACGCTCGGCCTTAAACTTATAAGCTATGGCCCAGCGAGGGCTCTTGGCGGTGTAGCCCAGGCGCTGTTGCTGGTGCAGCGAGTTTACCTTCAGCACAATGCCGTCGGTGGCTACGGGCAGGTTTTTGCGCTCGGTGTCCCAATAGTCTATGTAGGCAAAGATGTCGTCCAACGTCCTCACCTTCTTCATGCCTTGGCTTATCTTAAAGCCCCAGCGCGCCGCCTCTTGCAGGTTTTCGTAGTGCCCATCGGTGGGCAGCGTGTCGCCCAGCAGATAGTAGAGATAGCTGTCGAGCTGTCGGCTGGCCACCAGTCGCGAGTTTTGGCTCTTCAGCGTGCCGCTGGCGGCGTTGCGAGGGTTGGCAAAGAGGGGCTCTTCGGCAGCCTCTCGTTCGGCGTTCAGGCGTTCAAACACCTTCCAGGGCATCAGTATCTCGCCACGTATCTCAAACTCGTGCGGATAGCCTGTGCCCGGCAGCACTAAGGGTATGGTGCGAATGGTCTTCACGTTGGCCGTAACGTCGTCGCCATGAATACCATCGCCACGCGTCACGCCGCGCACCAGTTGGCCATCAACATAGGTCAGCGATATGCTCAGTCCGTCATATTTCATCTCGCAGCACACCTCAAAGGGCTCGCCCTGTAGGCCACGCTGCACGCTTTGGTACCAGTCGCGCACCTCTTCTTGGTTATAGGTATTGGCCAACGACAGCATGGGGTAACGGTGGGCCACCTGTTTAAACTCTTGGTTCAGGTCGCTGCCCACGCGTTGTGTGGGCGAGTTGGGGTCGGCCAGTTCGGGGTGCTGTGCCTCAAGCTGTTGCAGCTGGCGCATGAGGGCATCAAACTCAAAGTCAGTGATGTCGGGCTGGTTCAGCACATAATATTTATAGTTATGTTCGTTTAGCTGCTTGCGCAGCGCCAATATTTGTTCTTTATCGTTCATGATGATATGTTTGTTTATAGCGTTTTTTTTACTTTTTGTCATGCAAGATAACGTATAGCACCACGGGGGCACCTACCAAGGGGGTGACAGCGTTTATAGGCAGCACGCCACCAGCGCCTGGCACCGAGCATCCTATCTGGCACAACACGGCCACCAGAGCGCCCATGAGCAGCGAGGCGGGCATGAGGCAGAGATGAGCATCGGTGCGCACGGCCATACGCGCAAGATGCGGAACAGCCAAACCTATGAAGGCAATGGGGCCACAGAAGGCGGTGGTAACGGCTGTGAGGAAGCCTGTTAGCAACAGCACCATGCGGCGCACACGGGGCACACTAACGCCTAACGACTGTGCATAAGCGTAGCCCAGCAGCATAATGTCGAGGCGTTTAACCAGCGTAAAGGCCAGCAACAGGGGCACCAGCACGGCCACGGCCAGCCACGGCAGCTGTGTGGGCGACACGCTAACAAAGCTGCCCATGCCCCACACCAGAAACTGCTTTACGCCATTTTCAGTGGCAAAATAATTGAGCAAGGTGATGGCCGACGAGGCCAAATAGCCTATCATCAAGCCTATGATGAGCAGGGCCACGCGGCTGCGCACCACCAGAGCACAGCCATACACCACCAGCGTTACGACCATGGCACCTACAAAAGCGCCAGCCACCACGGCACCCATGCCCGCCAAGTCTGCCACGGCACCGCTGCCACCCATAAGCAGCATAACCACGGCCACGCCTAAGGCAGCGCCACTGCTGATGCCGAAGACTGAGGGGTCGGCCAGCGGATTGCGAAAAAGGTTTTGAAGCAGAAGTCCGCATACCGACAGCGCCGAGCCGCACAGCACGGCCGTAAGGGTTTGTGGCAGACGTGTTTGCAGCACTATAAAGCGCCATGCCTCGCCAGCATCGGCCGCCTCATGCCCTAACAATATATCTACAATGCTGTGCGCGGGTATGTGTACGGGCCCCACAAAAAGGCTCGACACTGCGGCCACAGCAAGGGCTATAGCCAATATGAATAGGGTTTTTGTTGCTCGCGTCATGATGTAGGTGTACGTGGTAATATATATTAATATGTATGCAAAAATAAGCATTTTATTGCATACAGGCAGCAAGAAAACAAGAAATTTAGAAAAAAGTTTGCAAAATATTTGGCAGAACAAAAAGAAATGCATACCTTTGCACTCGCTTTTAAGAAGCATGGCTCCGTAGCTCAACTGAATAGAGCATCTGACTACGGATCAGAAGG
>CAKQFW010000234.1 GCA_934230965.1 uncultured Prevotella sp. | reverse complement strand
GCGATGTTTTTGATTTCATTTGTTTGATAAACTCTCATATCTATCAAAGGTTTAATGTTAGTAATAGAGGCGAGCTTCAAAATAACAAGAAACGGAACACGCCTCATCCGTCTCTCATGTCTCGCAGCCCAAACGTCAAACTGTAGCCTTATCCCTTAGGTTAGATAGGAAGGGACAGAATTTCGCCTTATACAGGCTCCGAAACAAGGTCGTTAGACCTTTATCGCCGCCTAAGTTAGACATTTTTGCACAAAAAACCAAAAGAAATGCACTAAAACATCATTTCTTTTAAAACATATTAGTAATTTTGTGATAAAAAAGTAGCACAACGCCCTTTTTTACCTTTGAAACATCATGTCAGGACTATATATTCACATACCCTTTTGTGCCAGTAGGTGCATATATTGTGCTTTTTATAGCACGGTTAAGCATAAGCAGCGTTCGGCCTATATTGATAGCGTTATTCGCGAAATGCTGTTGCGCACCGATTTTTTGCCTCAAGGCGAAGATGCTACCATCAATACTATATATGTGGGTGGAGGTACGCCATCGCAAATAAGCACTACCGATATCGATTGCCTTTTTAACAATATATATAAGGTATATGGTTGTGAAAGCCGTGAAACAACGGTAGAAGTAAATCCTGATGATGTAGACGCCAACTTGGTGCAGTGTCTTGTAGCCAATGGTGTAAATCGTGTAAGCATGGGCGCTCAAACTTTTGATGATGAGCGATTGCGTTGGTTACATCGCCGACATACGTCAAAACAGGTGTATGAAGCCGTTGACCGCTTGCGCCAAGCTGGCATTAAACGCATCAGCGTTGATTTGATGTACGGCTTTCCTGATCAAACCACTGAACAGTGGCAATATGATATTGACGAGGTGCTACGTCTTGGCGTAGAACACGTATCGGCCTACAGTTTAATGTATGAAGAGGGCACTCCATTGTATCGTATGCTTGAAAAGCATGAAATAAATGAAGTGGATGAGGAACTAAGCCTTTGGATGTATAACAAGCTGGTAGAACAATTAAGGTCGGCTGGGTATGAACATTACGAGGTAAGTAATTTTGCCCTTCCTGGCTGTCGTGCTCAGCATAATAGTAGCTACTGGAACGATACCCCCTATATAGGATTAGGGGCAGCAGCACACTCGTATAATCGCAATGTGAGACAATGGAACGTGTCAGATATTGATGCATACATGGCGGCTATAAATGAGGGTAGGGTGCCGTTTGAACAAGAAAAGATTGATGCCGACACACACTATGACGACCTTGTAACCACGGCTTTGCGCACGAGTGATGGTTTAGACCTCACAATGCTCAGTGCTCAGTATCAAGAATATTTGTTAAAGATGGCACGCCCGCATTTGCTTGCAAAGCGAATGGAGCAAAAAGGTAACCGTATTCGAATTTGTGAAGATAGCTTTATGATTAGTGACTTGATTATGAGCGACTTGATGTTTGTTGATTGAATGGTAACTATAGGCAATAAATATTTGAAAGAATAATTGAAAGAATAATTGAAAAGAAATAATAATGACGACGAACAACCCTGAAATCGACCGCTTTGAGCAATATTGGCTACAAAACAGAAAACAATTGTTGAAGGCCGATAATGAATATATGAAGGCAACTGGTGGCTATAAAATGAGTTCAGGAGCCGATTGGCTTTTGTTTGCCATCCCTGTGGCCGTGGGTATAGTGCTGAAAGATTATCTGCCTGTGGCTAATGAAATTCTGAATTTGTTGCTTTGTATTGTCATAACAGTACTTTGCTTCATCGTTTGTGTCTGGATTAAGACACTGATGATAGGTCGGCCCGACATTGCTGCCATTGAAGCGAAAGTAAAACAAAAAGCTCGTGTGCAATGGGAAAAAGAGCAACGTAATAATAACAAGAGAAAAAAATAATAATAAGATATGGATATTAAAAAATCTGAATTTGTGATATCTTCTCCTACGGTGAGCAAGTGCCCAGCTGATACAAAACCTGAGTATGCTTTTATAGGACGTTCAAATGTAGGAAAGTCGAGCCTGATCAATATGCTTTGTAATCATAAAAATTTGGCTAAGACAAGTGCTACACCAGGCAAAACCTTGCTTATCAACCATTTTATCATCAATAACGAATGGTATCTGGTTGACCTTCCTGGCTATGGATTTGCAAAACGCTCTAAGTCGGTACAGCAGAAAATAACAAATATGATAACATCGTATATTCTTCAGCGTGAGCAACTTATCAATACATTTGTCCTTGTTGATATTCGACATGAGCAGCAGAAAATTGATCGCGAGTTTATCGATTGGCTCGGACAAAGCAATGTGCCCTTTGCTATTATTTTTACAAAAGCTGATAAACTTGGGCCTGTTCGTGCTCGGCAAAACGCCGAGGCGTGGATGCGTAAATTGTCTGATACATGGGATGAGCTACCTCCTTATTTTATTACCAGCTCTGAAACAAAAGCTGGACGTGATGAGGTGCTCGGATATATTGAACAGATTAATGCAGAATTGAAAGGCGAGTAACGAAACATAGAACATTAAAGACTGAAGATGGCAAACCAAAATCCATTTATTGATATACAGAACGTAACCAAATCGTTTGGTGCACAGGTGCTGTTCAACGATGTCTCTTTTTCTATCGCTGAAGGGCAACGTGTGGGGCTTATTGCTAAGAATGGTACAGGAAAGAGTACACTGCTTTCTATCATTTCGGGTAGCGAAGGATGTGATAAAGGCAATATAATTTTTAGAAAAGGTATCCGCACGGGGTTCTTACTGCAGACGCCACATTTCAATCCTGATGACACTGTGCTTGATGCATGTTTTAATCATCAAGGCGAAAGCGATAAGGTGTTGAAAGCGAAGCAGATACTTACACAATTAAGAATAAACGATTTAACGCAGAAGATGGGCACATTGAGTGGTGGTCAGCAAAAACGAGTGGCCTTAGCTAATGTGCTGATAACAGAACCCGACTTGTTTATTCTTGATGAGCCTACGAACCATCTTGATTTGGAAATGATTGAATGGTTAGAGGGTTTTCTCTCACGTGGTAATAAAACACTGCTCATGGTTACGCACGACCGTTTCTTCCTTGATCGGGTGTGCGACACCATTGTTGAACTTGATAACAAAACTATTTATACCTATCGTGGCAATTATGCTTATTATCTAGAAAAACGACAGGAGCGTATTGATGCGGCAGCAGCCGAGATACAACGAGCCAACAATCTGTATCGACGTGAGCTGGAATGGATGCGTCGTATGCCGCAGGCCCGTGGACATAAAGCCCGGTACCGTGAAGAAGCTTTTGTGGAACTAGAGCGTAAGGC